>DATEEE010000253.1:0-18534 GCA_035281285.1 Nitrososphaera sp. | reverse complement strand
GCTTCACGTAAAGCATTATAAGTTCACTCCTCGAAGTGGAGCTGAACAGTTGGCCGAAAAGCAAGGTACGCGGGCAAAGCTCGTTGCGTCAAAGGCCGGCACAAAGTCTGCAGAAGAGCTTGCCTATGAGGAATACGTGCGCCAGCTCGAGCTGGCAATAGAGAACCACTAGCCGCTTCTGAAGTTTCCTGGGATTGAAGATTTTATGCCCTTCCCGCCACGCAGATCGCTTCGTTATCGATATTTATCCGGCCATGAGAGTCAGCGTACGGTGAAATGGCGTCAGTTACCGCATCCCAGATCTCTCTTTTCCTCTCCTCGGTCTGTCCTGCTAGCATCGCGTGAATTGGGGCGGCTATCTTCTGGTGGAACCTTGTGTGGCTCTCTGCAGACTCAAAGTCAAACGTAACTTGGACTGTCTGGATACGGATTTCTTTGAATCCCGCGTCGCTAAACCGCTGTTTCAGCAATTCCTGGTCTGCAAGGGCAAAAGGGCCGGGCGTCCCAGGCGGAGGTAGCGGCGCGCTTACCTGCTTTCTTACCGTCGAGAATACAATATCGAGTAGCGGGACTTTTGGTGGCGAGGACCACACCGCCGCGGAGAGTATCCCGCCCGGAACAAGCATCTGCCTAATGGCTGCCAATGAAGTCGCAAGGTCTGGTAGGAACATGAGGCCCCATCTGGACAGAACTGCGTTAAAGGTAGACTTTGGAAAATCCAGCATTTCGGCGTCACTTTCCCTGAACTCTATGATCTTTTCAAGGCCAAGAGACTTTGCTCTGGTCCTGCCGAGCGAGATCATCTGAGGCGATATGTCAGTCGCGATTACCTTGCCACTTTGACCAACCTTCCTTGCTGCCGTGACAGCCGGCTCGCCGATCCCGGTGGCGATATCGAGAACCTTGTCGCCAGGTTTGATTTCGGCAAGCTCAACTATCTTGTCGCTGACCTGTTGCGCGCCTCGTTCAAAGGTCTGCCAATATTCTTGCCATCCTGCAGCCGCGGTGTCCCACATCTGGCGCTGCTGCGCCTTGAATTGCTCGGAATTAATTGATTGTCCTGAACTCATTCTTTTTCGCTTCCTGCTCCGACTAGTCTGCCCAAGTTCATTAACATTCTGCAAAATTTTTCTTCAACTTTATGGGGATACGAACTGATCGGTTTTGCAGAGTCTGTGCGCGGAACAGCCAAACTCAAACTTTCCCCAACGCTGCTGGCAGCCAAGCTTTAAATTTCCGAGAGCACCGCGGTGCCCTTGCTTATCTTGAGTTCAAAAATTGAGGAGTCAGTCCGCCGATCGTACGGTTCAAAACCAAAGTACGAAGAACTCATGCCGGGGGTCCCGGAAGACTATGCCGAAATCCGGACGCTTGGCGACTTGCTGAAAATAAACTACAAGCACGCGACGGTGGAATCCCAGCTCAGGGGAAACCTTGTTGGCAAGCTGAAAAAGGGAGAAAACCCATTGCCTGGAATAATAGGCTATGATGACGACGTAATTCCGGCCGTAAGCAGGGCCATACTTTCCGGTCACGATCTATTGCTTGTGGGACAGATCGGCCAGGCCAAGACCAAGATGGCCGAATCGATCGCACAGCACCTCCTTTCACCAATTCCTGTCGTCCGGGGGACAGTGACCAACGACATCCCCACAACTATCCCCGAGGACCAGCTGGTGGCGCTGCTTTCGGACACTGATATTGTGCGAACCCTGCCAGAGTTTACGGTCTCCCCAGAATGCGAGGCAATCATCAGGCAGGACAAGCTCGAAACCAAGATAGACTGGCTGAGCGGGCAGCACCGCTACAAGTACATACTTTCAACGCCGGACATCTCTGTCAAGGACCTGGTGGGTCAGATTGACGCGATAAAGATCGCAAAAAAGGGCGTAGAACTGTACAACATCGAATCTTACTCTGCCGGCCAGCTGCTACAGGCAAGGCACGGAATACTTTGCATAGACGAGCTCCCTGTGCTTGACCCGCGCAAGCAGGTTTCTCTGCTCAGCGTGTTGCAGGAAGGCAAGTTCACCACCGGGGCATACCCTGTAGTGTTCAAGCCCGACGTCAAGATCGTCGCGACGGCAAACCCGACTGACTATACACACTCTGGCAAGATAATCGAGCCTCTCTTCGACCGTCTCAGGAGCCACATAGACACGCACTACCCGAGGACTGTTGCCGACGAAATGATGATCATGCTGCAAGAAGCAAGGATCGCAGACCCGCAAAATGCGATGCTGCCTGCGTTTATCATACGCACAATTGCAAGGATAGTGCAGATGGCCCGGTCCCACCAGGAAGTAAACCAGGACAAGGGGGTGAGTGTCAGGATGTCGGTTCACTCGCTAGAGCTGATGGTGGGAGAGGCTGAGAGGACGAGGTCTGTTACGATGGGCGTCAAGGCAATACCGAGGTTCTGCGACGTTTCGTGCATTCACCAGTCTTCAAAGTTCGAGCTCGCCGAAATGGAGGACACACGGGAGAACAGAAGAAACCTGCTGACCGCGATGATTGACGCGACTCTAAAAGAAATATCGCTCGAGTACGTACAGCGCCTTTCCCCGGATCAAATTACCAAAGTGAAAAACGAGTTTGCAAAGAACAAGGCGTTCCAGGTCTCGCAGTTGCTGGCAGGCTCGGGAGCCAAAAAGCCAGACTCTGACTATGAATCGCAGATCGCAAAGTTCCCTGGACTTCGTTCGGCTGTCAGCGAGACTGCAGCATCAGTCATGGAGGAAAACAAACAGCTAGCAGAGAAGGCAAAGGATCTTGGGATAAATGCGAGCGTGATTTCGATCACGCCCGAACTTGACGGCGAGTTCACTGCTTCAGTGACCGAAGTGCTTCTGGAAGGTCTGCGACACCTGCAGCCGCCCGTCCTGGACAAAAAGGACAACAGCTATGGCCTTGCCCAGTAGTGCCAAGGGTAGCAAGAAATACGTCTACTTTCCGGCTGATAGCGACGCCAAGTCGCAGGAAGAGCAGCAAGGCCGGCAGCAGGAGCTTCCAAAAGAGATGCTCGACAGGCTGCTCAAGGCCATTGGCAGGGAAGCACTGAGGGAAAAGACCCCCAGCCTGCAAGAGCTGGAGCAAAGCCTGGAGGGCGCCATGTCAAATCCGTCGGAAGAGGGGAGCGAATCAGACAAGAGTTCCAATTCAACCTCGGGAGTTGACAAGGACCAAGGCGAGGATTCAGGGATGCCGCTAGTGAGATCGCTTATCCAGAAGGGGTACCTGAAGGATTCTCCAAAGTGGCTCAGTGCAAAGGGATTCACATCGATCGGTGGAAGCATCCTTTCAGACGTGATGAAGGCGCTCAAGACCGGCGACTACGGAATGCATGAAACGCAAAAGCTGGGAAGTGGCTCGCTCGTTACTGACACAACCAAGAAGTACGAAATCGGCGACGACATCAGGTTATTGAACGTGCCCAAGTCGCTGCTCAACACCATCCAGCGGACAGTAAAGGAAGGGGGCAAGGCTGCCTTGCCGCTAACGCTCAGTGTTGACGACTTTGAGGAATATGAAACCATGCAGGACGTCAGGGTGGCCGTTGTCTACTGCATTGATCTCAGTTCCACGATGCGGTACTCCTCGATGTACGGAGACATGAGCAGGATTGAAGCCGCAAAGCGTGCGCTGTGGAGCCTCTATCTGCTGAACCGCAAGTTCTTCCCTTCGGATTCGGTCTATATTGTCGGCTTTGGCGCGCTTGCGTCGAAAGTTGCCCCTAGCGACATCCCGTACCTGAAGACGTTTGAGCCGGGATCTGACTTCCTGCACTACACGAATTACCAGGCTGCGTTCCGGCTGGCCAGCAAGATCCTGCAAAAAGACGGGGCGCTTAACAAGCGTATCGTGCTGGTTACAGACGGCCACCCGAGCGCCTGCTTTATCGACGACAAGGGCGAGCACGACAAGATCCTCTCGCAGAGACCGTACTCACACTTTTACACGCCAGACAAGGAAACTCTCCAGACGGTCAAGCAGAACAACAGCATGGAGCTAGACATCGCATCTGGCGAGCTGGTTTACCTCTGCTACCGCTACCGTCAGGTCGACCAGTATATCGGCGAGAGGACTATCGTAGAGGCGAAAAAATGCCATTCTATGCAAATTGACATCGACACAATCATGATAAGCGAAGAGGACTCGCTGTTAGGCTATGTGAACGAAATGGAAAAATACGTAAAGGGCAGGTCTTACTACATCAACCCCAGCGACATTGACAAGGTGCTGCTGACCGACTATTTGTCAAACAAAAAGCAAAAGACGATCAAGGCAAGCTCGCAGTGGTAGCATAAAATGGACAAGCTTAATATACAGACAGGACTGGTTTTTTGAGTAAGCAGCGAAAAATGCTTGTTATCTTTGACGTAGAAGGAGTTTTGCTGAATGCCGAATACCTTCCTGTTCTTGCGCAGGTAAAGGGGCCAGCAACCGAGAAGGAGATCTGGGACATTACTAACGCGGGAATCAGGGGAGAGATAAACTGGGAGGATGGGCTCAAGAAGCGGGTCCATGCGCTCAGGGGAATAACATACGAAGAGGCCAAGAAAATCGGCGAAAGCTTGCCCATCATGCCGGGGGCAGCGGAACTCTGCAGCGCGCTAAAAAAGGCGGGCTGGAAAATGATTGCAGTTTCCGGCGGATTCACTATAATCACAAATAGGCTGAAGGAAGACCTCGGGATAGACAGGATATTCTCAAACGAGCTACTATTCAAGGATGGCAAGCTGGATGATGTGGTGCTTCACGTTACGTCAGACAAGGCCGCCGCAGTCCGGTCAACGATAGCCGAATGGGGCATCAGGAAGGAAGACATTGTGGTTGTGGTCGATGGGGCCAACGACCTCAAACTCTTTGCGCTTGCAGGGCTGACGGTCGGTTTCTGCCCCGTTGACGTCGTGAGGGAGAAAGCGGACGAGTCTATCGACAAGCGGGATCTTAGCCTTCTATTGAACTTGCTAAAAAAAAATTTCGGCGAAGCAGTTTTGATTAATGCGAAGGCAAAATAAGGAATACGGGTTCGGCCGCCGGGTTTTTAGTGCCGTTTGTGGTTGGCGATCACGTTGATCCAGGTCATCCCGATCAAGGTCCGCACGGATATCAAGCCGGGTGATCACCTTGCCGAAATAATCTTTGCGGCAGCGGAAAAGTCTGGGATAGGCATACTTGAAGGCGACATCCTGGTCGTCGCACAAAAGGTGGTATCAAAGTCAGAGGGGCGAATTGTCGACCTTGCAGGGGTAAAGCCCTCAAAGCGGGCGATTGCGATGGGCAAGACGCACAAGAAAGATCCACGGCTTGTCGAGATAATTCTCAAAGAATCAAGAAGGATCGTCCGGGCTCGTAGGGGAGTGATAATAACAGAAACTTCCCACGGATTCATATGTGCAAACTCGGGTGTGGACCAGAGCAACGCCGGAGACGATCGAGCAGTGCTGCTGCCGGTCGATCCCGACTTGTCGGCAGCACGAATTCGAAAAAGTCTATTGAAGGATCGTGCCAAGAACATTGCAGTTGTGATCACGGACACGTTTGGTAGGCCATTCCGCAACGGACAAACTAATGTTGCTATCGGAGTTGCAGGGCTAAAGCCGATCAAGAGCTATATCGGTACGGCTGACATGTACGGCAAGAAACTGAGAGTCACTGAAATTGCGGTCGCGGACGAACTGGCCTCAGCGGCAGAGCTGGTGATGGGCAAGGCAGACAGAATTCCAGCGGCGATTGTGCGTGGTTACGGGTTTGAAAGAGTTCGGAATCGGGGAGGAAAGACACTCTTGCGAAAAAAAGAAAGAGATCTATTTCGCTAGGTTCGAGTACGAGTCAAGGTCACTTGAGGATGGAAGTCATACCAAATTCCGATTGCTGAAGGTCAAAGGATTGCCACCAGCTTCGTGAGGCCGCATATCGCGCCGAAAGGAAAGACTCCTGCTCAAGCTGCAGGGATGGAAGTCAAAGGTTGGAAAGAATTGTTAAAGCTAGCCACAAAACAAACTTGAAAAGCAACGCCTACCTACGTTCGTTCGAGTGCTACCCATACCAATTGAATATTTTATGTCTGTTCTCATCGTATCATTCGTTCTAGTCATTACCGTTATTGGAGCTATGATGCTACTGTATTGTCATATTGCCTACGGGGAAAGGGCATGCGAGTTACATAGCCTGTTAGCAGCACCCATTGTCTATTCACCCATTCTTGTACCAGCATTTGGAATCGCCATTCATTTCCTAGTCAAACGAGGACGTAGAGTTAGAAAGTTGTATGGGTGATCACCGACGCTTTCCGCACAACCTTGACCGAACTCCCTCAAAGCGGACAGAACACTAACATTTAATATAACGACGATACATTTTTGGTATTGTTCACTGCGGTATGAGTGCCTCTCCGACAAAGTTAATCGACGTAAGGGGCTTGTATTGCCCGGAGCCCGTTTTCAGGACTAAAATGGAGATTGAAAGGCTCAAGATTGGCGACACGTTAAAGGTAGTTGCCGACGATCCCGAGTCAGAGGAAGACATTTCGCGGTGGGTCAACAGGAATGGCCACGTGCTAGTGTCGTTGATCAAGTCCGCCGCAGATTTGGAATTTGTAATAAAGAAGGCGAAATAGAGATTGACCGCTACAGTTGCAAACCGAGACGTCGTCCAGCGAATAGGACACACTCCGCTTATCGAACTCAAATCATATTCGACAAAGAATGTAAAGATGTATGCCAAGCTCGAATGGCACAACCCATTTGGCTCGGTGAAGGACCGGGCCGCGTACTGGATGATAAGGGATGCAGAAAAGAAAGGCATTCTGAAAAAGGACAAGAGCATCATCATCGAGCCTACGTCGGGCAACACCGGAATTGCATTAACTGGGATTGCAAGCGCGCTAGGCTACAAAGTTGAAATCGTAATTCCTGATAAGGTAAGCGAAGAGACAAAGGATATCCTTAGGCACCTTGGGGCGACTCTGCATGAAACTTCTGACGACCTGTGTCCTAGAGTAGGGGCGGGAACGGACCAGAGCATCGCCCTGGCCAAGGCCATTTCCAAGCCGCGCCCGGACATTTATTACATGCCCAACCAGTACGAAAACGACGCAAATTATTTGGCTCATTACGAAAGTACGGGGCCCGAAATATGGCAGCAGACTGAAGGCACAGTTACTCACTTTCTCACCGGATGCGGCACGGGCGGAACGATAACCGGCACTGCCAGTTACCTGAAAGAAATGAATCCCAAAGTTCATGTGGTCGCTGTCCAGGCCCAGAAAAATCACCTGCTTCAAGGTCTGCGCAATTTCGAGGAATCATCCATGCCGGATCTTTTCAAGCGCAGAGAGCGCGTCGTGGACGAATGGATGACAGCCACCAACAAGGATTCATTCGATGCTGTGAGGGATTTGGTGAGAAGTGAGAGCATGCTGGTGGGCCCGTCGTCTGGCTCTGTGATGACTTCGATGCAAAAACTGGCTGAAAACCTGGATCACGGAGTGGTAGTAGGAATCTTTGCGGATGATGGAAGAAAATTCAAGAGCCTTTACGTCAAGGAGAACATCATGTCCGAGCAGGAATACGACAAAGCTCTTGCGGGCGCCAAATACATGTCAGAACTTGCGTATAGCCTCTAGTTCTTTACTTTTCTTTCAGACAACCATCTCTCAACATCGATTGCTGCCATGCAGCCAAAACCGGCGGCCGTGACGGCCTGCCTATACCTGTGGTCGTGGACATCGCCTGCGGCAAAGACCCCCTCTACGCTGGTCCTTGTGTGGCTCTTGAGCTTGATGTAGCCTTTGTCGTCGAGCTCTAGCTGACCCTTGAAAATTGATGTATTTGGCTCGTGCCCTATTGCAACAAAGATGCCGCCTGCCTCAATAGTTTTTTCACCTCCATTTTGCAGGTTCTTTACCAGCACAGTTGAGACTTTCTTGTCGCCCTTTATGTCGGATATCGCGCTGTTCCACATGAACTCTATCTTTGGGTTTTCAAGCGCCTTGTCCTGCAGGATTTTGCTCGCGCGAAGGGTGTCCCGCCTGTGGACTATTTTGACAGACTTGCCAAACTTTGTCAAAAACGTTGCCTCCTCCATCGCCGTGTCGCCTCCACCTACGACTACGATGTCTTCCCCCTTAAAGAACGGGCCGTCGCAGGTCGCACAGTAAGAAACTCCTCTGCCGCTGAACTGCTGTTCCGAAGGTATACCAAGCTTGCGCGGAGACGCGCCAGTGCAGGCAATCACGGACTCGGCTGTATACTTTTCAGAGTGGGTAACTATCGAAAAGGGTCGCTCTTTGAAATCAACTTCAGTCACCTCATCGTCTACAACCGTAGCGCCGAACCTTTCTGCCTGCTGGCGCATGTTCATCATTAGCTCTGGACCGAAAATTCCGCTGGGAAAACCGGGGTAGTTCTCCACCTCGCTAGTGGTCATTAGTTGGCCACCGGGGAGCGTACCGGAAATCACGAGTGTAGTGAGTCTTGCCCGCGAAGTGTAAACGCCTGCAGTGTAGCCTGCCGGGCCGGATCCTATTATCACGACATCATAATGCTTCCTCGCGGAGCCAGAATCCCCTTCGGACAAAGCAATAATTGAAGGTCAAAGACCTCTTAATAATCCGTTCGGAATAGCACCAAATATTTCTCAAACACTGCACGAATTCACTTCTAACTCGCTCTGGCAAGAAAGAAATCGATCGCAGAAACTGGACAACATGAAACTTTAGTTTTCATTCCGCGTTGAATTGAATTTATTCAACAAGTCCAGGTGCACCCGGCAGAACGCCGGATTATTCACCTGAGTCGAGATTAGCTCCTTTTGCCAGTGAGCGTTGTACAGCCTACAACCGCTGTCTTCGCAGAAGGGCTTTCCGTCCGTGATAAAATAAAAAATAGCCTGGACTGCATATCCCAGCGTTGCTGCATTTAGTCGGATATCTCCATGCGCGATAAATCTGCCAGCAAACTCCCTATCGAGTTGAACTTGATCTTTCAGCCCAAACATGCTGGCGAGGTAGTATTCTCTCGGTCTCGCGGGCCCTTCAACTATTCCAGGAAGGGAAAGCAAGTTCGGAGTCCCACAGACAATTGGCCGGGCATGGTATCTCCAGTCATCTTCATCGAACGTGCAAACAAGTAGGTTCGTAAGAACGATGTGCAGTTGGCCGATATCGCGCTCAGAATCTGGAATGTGGGATCTCAACATGTCTTGCAATACGAAACCGTCGTACAACGAACGCGAATCGTTTGCCTTGCTGGAGTGTCTTTCAAATGGCTGCTTTACGTCCTTTATCTTTGAAGAGTCGCACAAGTACGCATAATCTGATATTTTGCAGTGGGTTTTGAAAGGTGCTCTTCCATCAATTGACAGATTCGAAAAGAGCCCTTTGAGCCCTAGGACGACGGATTTTCCCGAGTCGGCATCTGTTTCGCTGCTATAAACGTGAACCTGGTCGATGCCCAATGAAAGATGAAAAAAGAAAAGTGAGAAAAAAAGATTACTTGACCTTTAGCTTTGGAGGTGCGGGCATCTCCTTGAGCTTTCCAAGCGCGACTTCGGCCGCTTTCTTGCCGGAGAGCAACATCGAGCCAAACGTCGGTCCCATCCTCGGGAGCCCGTGCGTTTCCGTTACCGACATGCCTGCTGCGATAAGCCCCGGGAAAACCTCTCCAGTAAAGTTGACTACTGCATCTTCGCTTCCCTCGACCCACATCGGATCCATCCCTTTCCACTTTACATAGCCTCTATCCATTAGGCGCTTTACGGCAACAGAGTCGTGGCCTGAAGCGTCAATGACTATTTTGCTTTCTAGTGCGACAGGATCGACGCATGTAATGTTCCTCGGCAAGGCAGAAACCGGCATCCAGTTCACGACCACGCCGGAAACTCGCTTGTTCTTGAGCACAAGATCGTCAAATTTTGTGAGCTGAAGGAAGCGCACGCCTGCGTCGCATGCTGCGGCGATTAACTTTGAACATGCAGCCGGGCCCCAAGTCGCGTATAACCCTTCGCTTATCTTTCTATACTGCACGCCGAGCTCATCCCACACGTTCTGGGCCGGTGCCCTGACCGTAACGGGATTCATCATGTACCCGCCAACCCAATACCCGCCGCCTATGTAGTTATTCTGCTCAACGATTAGGGTCTTGACGCCCGACCTCGCCAGCTCTCTTCCTGCAGTAAGGCCGGCAGGGCCTGCTCCGATAATGATCACGTCAGAATCCGTATACTCTTTCATAGTTTCATTAAACATGTCGGCTATCGTACGCGTGATTTCTTTTTCGCTGACATCTGCGAATATCTTTGCCATAGAGACTCTACTTTCGGGCAGGGTATTAATAGTTTAAAGTCTTACAGTGTGGGACGATGTATTGACGACGCTTCATTCCAATGTCGCGCTCGCCGATTATTCTCAAGACTTAATTACGGTCTGCATTCTGGCGACAGTGATGGATCATATCCTTGCAAGGATTAAAGGAGCCAAGTTGGAGGAGGTCAAGGCGGCGCTAAAGGCCGATGCGGCGGCACGTGCAGAGGAGGGAATAATCTTGCGGCATGTATGGCGGAACGCTGACGATCCTTCGGAAATCTTATACATTTTTACCGCAGCAAATCTTGAGCTGGCCAGAAAGCATATCGAAAGGCAACACGAACATGCGCGCAGCACTGATCAGAACGCAATTCTTCCACACATGCTCTACCTCAAAGGCGAATAATTTCTACCTTTGTATCGACACACACTTGTAAGCGAGGAGTGTTCTTTCAAACAAACTCTTTGACAAATGCCGAGTATGCTTCCCTGATCTTGTATTTTTTTGGTGGATTCTTGAAGCCATAGGCGTTGATTACTTCTGCGGCCTTTGCACTTCTAGATCGCGAGGCGGCCCGGACTATGTCAAGAAGAACGTTGCCAGCGTTAGGGCCATCACTCGTCCTCAAGGTCAGGTCCATGATTATGCTGCTCCCAAGAAACCCCTCGCTTGACATCCAGTAGTAGCTGTTGCGAGAGTCACCAAGAAAGTCGGTATATTCAGTCGTGCCGGCAACTGACTCAAACTTGTAAGGCGCTTCCATTCCGATGGATACCGTCTTCATGGCGCGCTTCATCATCCTGACCCGCTCGTCCATCGTGTTCTTTGTCTCCTGGCTTCCGCCCACGTCAAGCTGGTAACTCTTGTTAACGTGCACACCCCTCTCGACCATAAAGTCGATCATGGCCTTGTGAAAAGCCGTCCCGCCAAACTGGCTCAGCAGGTCGTCGCCAGCTAGGATCAACCTGCTGCGAGCGAATTGCCTGGATAGTTCAGAATTGACCGCGACTCTTGCGGGTGTTGCGTTGATCATAGAAATCCCCGCCTTCAGCGACGCTTTGGCATAATCCAGCGACGTCCTCTCCAGACCCGATGAAATAAGGTTAAGCGCCAAATCAGCGCCTGAATCCTCAAGCATCGAAGTGAATTCCTTAGCGGACACAGTCGAAGGACTCGGCATTTTTTCATTGGGGTCAGAGAGAACGCCCGGCTGAACGACGACGCGTGAATCCTTGACCGGATTTCTCCGCGACGAGGAATCGGACACGACCGAACTAAGACTCTTCCCTGCCTTTGCCGGGTCGATGTCAAAGGCCGCGACTACTCTGATATTCGAGGGTTTGAGCCCTGCAACCTTTGGGTGCCACAGCCCGACGGCGTTTTTCCCATTGCCGTAGTATTCCAATCCCTGAACGAAAGTAGAGCCGACGTTACCCACACCAATGATTGCGACCTTGACATCCGCCATTTTACGATAATGCAACAAAATTTGTAGATTTAATCTTTTGGCGCGCCTGATTCGGGATCCGATGCAAGGAGGCTGGCCAGGTTACGATTCTTTGGGGGGATGGGTATTTGGAACGCCGTTCCCGAGCTTGCGGTCGATTCTTGAAATCAGATCGACCAGGTCTGATTTGTGCGCGTTCAGGTACTCCTGGCCTCTGTCCTGCAGCCTTATCTTGTATAATCTGAGATCCCTGTGATCATCAAAGAACTGCTCTATCATCGCGTTGCCATGCTTTGCCGGGTTTACCAATTCGTCAAAGAGTTCGATGGTCGTGGCAAGTTCGCCCCTCTCGATAGCTTCCTTTGCCCTCCCCAACACCTCTCTGATATCCTTAACCTGCTGGACTGGAGCAGAAACTTCCTTGTTAGTGCCAAACAGGCCGGAGCGCTTTATTGTGCCTACCTTGTCGGCGATTTCCTTAGAGAGCTCGTAAGACTCTTCCTTGCCTGTTATGCTTCTGCGCTCGTGCTTTTTCACCAGGCCTTTCATTGCAAGTCGCATCATGGCGTCTTCGACCTCGGCGCGGTCCATGCCAGTGACCCAGACTATTTTCCCTACATAGTCGTAGCCCTGCCTTATGGACTCGAGAACGACGACTTCCACGATCCTTCTAAACCCTTCTTCTGCCCTCGCGCTTTCAAAGTCCCGGTCGCGGACGGCCTTGCGCGCATTCTGGATATCGATCTCTATCGACCGCCTCAAGGCTTCGAGCCCTTCGTCGACCTTGCCGGCAAGTGTGAGGTAGCAAGCCTTGTTGTACCATGACATCCCGTCGTTTGGATTGATGTCGACCGCCTTGTCGCAGCACTCGATTGCCTTTTCATAGTTCTTCATCTTGTAGTAAGCAAGCCCCTTAAGGTTCCAGGCCTGCGCATTCTCTACGTCGAGCTCAATGGCTCTGTTAAACGACGAAATTGCCACGCTATATTCGCCTAAGTGAAAGTGGCCATATCCCTTCTCGACCCATGCCTCGACATACTGTGGATCGATCCTAATTGCCAGCTCAAAGCTACGGATCGCATCCAGAAATTTCTCGTTTGACATGTGGTTCCGACCCTTGTTGAAAAGCTCTCTTTTCTGAAAATCAGCATCGTTGTAATCAGGCTGTTTCTTGTCTTCGGAAGAGGAACCTCCGTCAGAGTCTCCCCTGCCAAACAATTTGCCCATTCAAGTACGCTGCTCAAATCGCAGTTAAATACATTCTGATAACGCACATTTTTCGTGTCAATTCGCTTTTATACTCTCAAAACTTGAAGTTAATAGGATGAGTGAGAGCAGCCATGGATCCGACAAGATTGAGTTCAAAATGCTCGACTATTCGGTTGAAGGGAACGATACAATATCGTTCAAGCTGGAAGACGGAACGATTGTCAAGGTAAAGGTTGGAATCGAGAGGGTGGGGGTAGCCACCAATTTTCGAAACCCGGATGGATCACTTCACTATGCCGTAAACACCTCAGTAAAGGTCTACATAATCCCGTACGACAAGCGATTTACGCTTCCTCGCAGCCAGGTCAAAGGCAACGTGCAGGACAGGCCGTCCGATAGACACCCGTCTCCAAGCCATATTACCTGAAGCCCGCAGTATTCTCTATGAGATTGCGCTCTCTAATGACTGCCCGTTCTTTTTCAATTCAACGCAATCGGGAGCGTAAAGTAGAAGGTCGCTCCGGGTTCGTCTCCGTTGTCTTCGGCCCACATTCTTCCTCCGTGCGCCTGCACTATGCTGTTCGAAATGTATAGGCCGAGCCCCGTCCCCTTTTCAGATCGGGTTGCGAACTTTTGGAATAGTCTTGACCTTATGTCAGGGTCTATGCCCGAGCCCGAGTCCCGGACAGAGACCCGGGCAGAACCGTCTACCACTTCCGTCTTGACCGTGATTTCTCCCGACCCAGTGAACTTTAGCGCATTTCCTATCAAGTTAGCCATCACCTGCTGGATTCGCCCGGCGTCGGCCTCTACCAGCACGTGCATTGGTTCGTACTTTATCTTCACGCCCTTTTGTTCCGGATTCTCTGCAGTCTTTGAGGGTCTATCCCGGTAGTCGATGATAATAGATGATATTACAGAGTCCAAATCGATTTTCTGTTTGGACAGCGTTAGCGAGCCGCTTTCTATTTTGCTTGCATCCAGGATGTCCTGCGTCAACCTTTCCAGCCGCTTGGCGTTCCTGGCAATGAGCCTGATCTCTTCACGCCGGTCCCCTAGTTCTGATTCTAGTAATTCAGACATTCCCAGGATCGGTTGCACTGGAGTGCGGAGCTCGTGGGCAGCGATGTTGATGAATTCCCTTTGAAGGCGGTCGTGGACGGTCAGCTGCTCATTGGCAGCTCTCAGCTGGGCAGTCCTATGCTCGATAGTCTTTTCCAGGACTTTATTCTGCCTGAGGACCACTATTGCCGCAGTTACGGCAGAGATCCCTATCGAGACAATAAGCATGACCGACAGATTCTTTTGAGTTTCTATCAGAGCCGTGACTTCGGCGGCCTCGGAATAAGGCGCGATCATGTACAGGACTCCAAACTGAACCCCGTCGACCATCACAGGGGCGTAAACGAGGGCCGACTCCCCGCCTATCAGAACGTCTGCAGACCCGGAACTGCCGTCGAGTGCGTCATAGAATGCGGCATTGACGGCCCTTGCCGTATCTGAACCAAAAGACTGAAGATACGATTGGTACTTTACGCCAAAGACATTCTTGCCTACATGTTCGCTCTCCCTGGAATGCAGAATGATCCCGGTATGATCTGTGATGCCAACCTGTCCCTTCAAATTCGGGGAGATCTGACTTTCCAGATAATCACCCAGCGCTTCCGTCCTCACGCCTGCAGCAACCAACCCTTCGAATTCAGTCACGTTTCCAATCGTAGGAGCGGCAAATGGACTGCCGACTTGCGTTCCTCCCGACAAGATCGGGTGCGCAATGTATAGCCTATTTATCCTGTCGTTTGAATCCACGATGCTAGAATAATAGACACTCTCGGTAGCCTTTGGTTCGCTGAAGTAAAGCCTGTAGCTCAGGTCTAGTCCTCGATACTGGTCGTAAGTCGTCTGGTTCAAGTTGCTGATCCAAACAATCCTGCCGTCCTCGTCCAGCCACATGTAAAACTCGACAAGATCTGCAGTGGCTAGCTGAGCATGATTGAAAATGGTGGAAGCCCTGCCGACATCCTTTTCGCTGACGGAGGGCGCGGCGGCAATTACCTGCAATAAAGAAGTCACGTCACCAATCTTGTTTGCCAGAGAATTCCCGAGATCCATTGCCTGAATTTCAGCATTCGTCCGTATGTTTCTGGTCGATATTTCCTGAATCTGCGTAGATGAATATTGGGAGTACTGGAAGAGAATAAGGGATAGCGCGATGGCAACTGCTATAATGGCGGCAATTACGGCATAATTGCTCCCATGCCTCCTGACGACCAATCTAGTACATGCCTTTCCTGGTCCGGGATAGATAAAATACCATGGTATATTCTTCTATTAGCTAAGCACCTCAGGCTCCAATCTCTCTGGGATGCTCATTTTCCCTGTAACAATATCTTCAGAAAGTCTCGCGAGCCGATTCTTGACATCCTCTGGAACCTTGCCTTCCAGCCCGTGGAAGGGGGCTAGGTAGACTAGGCCTTCGCTATCCGAAGATCCTCGCCCGGTCTCAAGGCCATCTCTGTAAATCCTGCCTGTAAAGTTTCCATCGAGTACCATTGATACCGCGTCGTCGTATGCCTTGTCGACGTCGAGGACAAAGGACGTCAGCACGGTTTGTGGAGCAAGATGGTTCTGGTCCTGAACAGCTCCCAGAGCATACGCGCCGTTCTCATTCGCCGCCTGAATGACGCCATGTCCAGACGAATCGGCGACTTGCAATACAAAGTCGGCGCCAGCCCTGATCATCGAAGTCGCAGCCTCTCTTCCTCTTGCCGGGTTGTCCCAGTCGTTAAGATACGTCTGGATAACCGTGACGTTTTCGCGCGCCCAATTTGCTCCTTGCTTGTAACCTTCAAGAATATTTACCACGTTTGGGTACTCTTCTCCCCCGACAAAGCCTATCACGCCCGTCTTGGTCATCATGCCAGCCAGCGCGCCCAGCAGAAAAGACCCTTCCTGCTGCTGCGGAAATATCGACGCAACATTTTCAGATTGCACTAGGCCCGTGAACACTATTAGCTTTGTCTCGGGATGGCTTTCAGCCACTATCAGCGCTGGATCGCCCCACTGGTAACCGTGAGCAATTATCAGGTCATAGTCGAGTTCTGCATACTTTCTCAGAGTCATTTCAATATCAGGGATTGGAATATTGTCTTCCACTGCGACGGTAACGTTGTATTTCCGCTCGATGAATCTAGCCGCATTCAGACTCGATTCGCCCCATCCCTCATCGGTAAAGTTAGCATCCGTGACGACTGCGATCTTTGTTTCCGTATCCTGCTCCTCGTTATCTTCGACCATGATAAGTTGGAGTGCAGACGGGAAGAAGTAGAGAATGACAAGGCCGACAGCGGCAAGCGTGCCCAAAGACGCTCCCAAAATAACTAGCGCTGTCCTGGTACTTGCCAAATATCATCTACCCTCCGCTTGCAGTCCGGACGGTGAGCGGGCTCTGGAAAACATTACTGCAAGAAATCAAGTAAATTCGAACTATAAATTGATGATCCGCTTTCGATCAAAATGCCCTCTCCTAATTTGGCGATCGGCCGTTGATTTGGGCTGGTTATTGTAGCCGCAGCCTGAACTAAGGTTTAAATCCACACCGAATAGCATGCCATTTCAAGATGCAAAAGCTGGCCCTCATCAAACTTGGCGGGTCAATCATAACTTTCAAGGACAAGCCGCTATCAGCCAATACGGTTGCGATTGACCGTGTGTCCGAGGCGCTAGCGTCGCTTGACGTCCCAACCATCATAGTCCACGGTGGCGGGTCATTTGGCCACCACTGGTCGGTCCAGTATGACATGCACACAAAGCCAGCCGCCTACGATATTCATGGGATCTCGGTGGTACACGAGTCAATGATTGCGCTCAATCAAATAATCGTCAATTCCATGATCAGGCACGGCCTCTACCCGTATGCCCTCCCGCCCACTTCGTTCACAACGGGCCACAAGCCGATTCGCTCAAAAATGAGGACCCTCTATTCAATGGCAAAGACAGGGCTGCTTCCCGTGACATTCGGTGACATTGTTCATTATGAGGCATCGAAGTATTCCATACTTTCAGGAGACTCACTAATGACTCTGCTAGCAAAGGTACTGCGACCTTCGCACGTTGTTTTTGTCACAAACGTTGACGGCGTACTCAGAGATCTCAGATCCAGGGAGCTTGTGCCGGTAATTGCCTCCCACAAATCAAGAAATTCCATAGAATTTGCAAAAGGCGACGCGGCGGACGTTACGGGAGGGATGAAACGCAAGATCATAGAAGCATTTAAGATTGCAAGGAGCGGCATGGACGTCATGATGGTAAACGGGCAGTTCCCCGAGCGAATTATCGCTGCTTCGAAGGGGAGGCCCACGATCGGTACTCGCATTAGTGGACGGGTGAAATCCTGATTGCCCGACTCTTCGGACGTTTCCTCCGACATTGCGGTAATAAAGCAGCGCAAGAAGGACGGGATAGAAATCCCGCTCCGCAACAACGTTCAGGCAAAGTCCGCCTCGACGTACCTGGAGTATGTCCGGCTCGTTCACAACGCTCTCCCCGAATTAGACTACGATGAAATCGACACCACCACGGAATTTTTGGGTCACAGGTTCGCAGCACCATTCATAATCGATTCCATGACCGGCGGCACTGACGAAGCCACCGTGATCAACGGCAGGCTAGGAGAGGTGGCTGAAAAGTACGGTTTTGGGATGGGACTTGGCTCGCAGAGGGCTGGGCTCAAAAGTGAGGAGCTGGCCGCGACTTATTCCGTGGCAAGGAAAAATGCGCCAAATGCATTTCTCATAGCGAACATTGGCGGGGCGCAGCTCGCAAAGGGGCTGACGGTGGACGAGGCACGGAGCATGGTGAAGATGATCCGTGCTAACGCGCTGGTGGTGCATCTCAATCCTCTCCAGGAATTGGTCCAGCCGGAAGGAGAGCCCAAGTACAAGGGCGTGCTGGACAGGATAAGCGAGCTGGCAAAGATAATCGACGTGCCCGTCATTGTGAAGGAAGTCGGTGCAGGCATTTCGCACGAAGTTGCAGTCAAGCTGGAAATGGCCGGAGTAGCTGCGATAAATGTGGCAGGATTGGGCGGAACTAGCTGGGCAGGAGTGGAAAAACTTCGGGCTGATGCCGGCAAGGACCGGGCAAAGTCACGACTGGGAGAAATGTTCTGGGACTGGGGCATTCCTACTGCAGCAAGCATAATCGAAGTTAGGCAGGCGGTCAAGCTTCCTCTGATCGCATCGGGTGGTTTGCGCAATGGTCTTGAGGGAGCAAAGTGCATCGTACTTGGGGCTCGCATGGCTGCGATGGCAATCCCATTCCTGCGCGCTGCAGCGGAATCGCGGGAAAGCGCCTTTGCATTCGCTGAAAGCCTACTCGCAGAGCTCAAGAGTACGATGTTTCTGGTAGGAGCAAAAGAGATTGCCGCGCTCGCTAGCTCAAGATATATATTGACAGGACCTCTAGCACAGGAGGTTAGTAGCCATAAATGAAGGCGAGCAGCATAAAGGGCGAGCTGGATTCTCACGCTTCAACCGTAAACAAGTTTCTCATGTCTTGCCTTGATGG
>DATEEE010000252.1:0-3197 GCA_035281285.1 Nitrososphaera sp. | reverse complement strand
CTGGGGAGCTCGTTTTCCATGCTGCGCATGTTCTTCTCAGCTTTCATGGCCTTGTACGCCGGCAGCGCCGAGGCCGCCATCAGAAACAGCGGGAACGCATATACCGGATCAAGTATAGAGCCCATGACCCCAGTGGCAGTCAACACGACGAACGCGACAATTGCGCCGAAGGAGAAGATCAGTCCCTGCTTTAGAAATGACTTGACTCCTATCAGGGTCGAAGTCAGAGTTTTGTCAAGTGCGTACAGGATGGCGATCGATATCGCTGGAAGTATCACGAATACCAGCATGTAAGAAAACATTGGGGATGCCATTGATGCCGGAAGCAAGTCACTTGAAGTGCCAGCGCTAGAAGAAAGCGCAACAACAACTACATACATGCTGAGCGCAATGACCTGCATGATCATGTAGGCATCTACCAACCCACCGATTTTGGCTACCGACTGTCGGGCCACAGCGACTTCGAATTCAAAGATTGACTTCATCTTGCTCTGCAAAAAGCTGGCAATGTCTCCTCCGTTCCTGACGGTCGAAACGTAGCCCAGCAGCAGATCGCGGTACTGCTTTGAAGCCGTGGCTTCCGCCCTTTTTTCCATCGCTGTTAGCGGGTCTACACCGAGTATGTGAACTTGGCCAATGATATTCCTTGATTCCCTCATTACGAACGGGAGGAGTTTGTAGCGGGCTAGCTTTGCAAAACTGCCAAAAGGGGTGATCCCGCTGGCAGCCATTATGGTTACAAGCGTAATAACATACGGAAGCTCGCGATCGATTTTTTCGCCGAGCTTTTTGTCCGGCTTTTTCTTTTTCTTGTCAACCTTTTTGGTAAGGTCGTGCTTTTGCTGAAACTTGAATATCGACACTACGAGCTCTCCACCTTTGACATGAGCCGGTCTGGGTCCTGGTTGAACATTCCAATGACCTTGCTTACGCTCTTGTAGTCTCTAGTGCCTCTGTTGACAAGCCATGTCAGGACGGTCTTTCTCTTTACCATGTCTGCCGCAATGTCATCCATGTCGATACCCGTGTCTTCTGCGATCTTGGGCAGCTGGTAGCTCTTGTTCAGGTTGTCAAGGTAGCCGTCGTGATGAGGGTCCCAAGTGAAAACGCTCCTTACAGAGTTTGACGACATGATCTCGGTTACCTCCGTTACCCTTCTGGTCATGATCTTTTTCGAGCTCTTGCCGCTCGCGTCGCTTCCCAGCTTGACTCGTTTGATGTTGATAATGCAATTCATCAGCGGGACATATGCGCCCGGGATGTCCATCGGCTTTTGCATGAGCCTTCTTATGGCTGCTTCAGAGTCGTCCGCGTGCATGGTCGCCATGCCACCGTGACCGGTAGCCAGAGCCTGGAAAAGCACATAGGCCTCCTCGCCTCTAATCTCGCCGACCAGAATATAGTCGGGCCTGTGACGCATGCCGGATTTTAGCAAGTCGAACAGGCTAACCTCGCCTTGGCTTTCGAGACCGAAACTGGCCCTTGAAACTAGGCTGAACCAGTTCTCGTGTGGGATGTTAATTTCAGCGGTGTCCTCAACGGAGAATATCTTGTATGACGAGTTGATGAGGCCGGTCGCTGCATTGAGAATTGTGGTCTTACCACCGCCTGTGGACCCTATGACCATGAGAGATTTCTTGTTATCCAGTAGCGTCCAGATGTACGCAGCCATGTCCACGTCAAGCGTGTCAGAGTTGATCAGGTCAACAATCGTGATCGGGTCTTCCCTGAACTTTCTGATTGTAAAGCTGCTGCCCATCGTAGTAACTTCTTTCTTGTATAAAGCGGCAAGACGGTGGTTACCCGGGAGAGCTGCGTCCACTATCGGGTGCGCTGCGCTGATGTGCTTTCCAGCCCGGTGGACTATTTTCATTACGAATCCGTCAAGGAATTCGGCGTCGCGGAACACCACGTTAGTGCGAAGGCCTTCGTAGCGCCTGTGGTACACGAATACCGGCTTGCTCGGGCCACCGCACGTAATGTCCTCAATGAACGGGTCGTGGAAGAGAGGGTCTATGATCCCGAACCCCAGGATGTCGCGCTTTAGGTAGTACTTCACCTTCTCGAGCATGACCGGCTGGGTCTTGTCGCCCACGAAATGCTCCTTCAGAAGCTTTGATACTTCGTTGGTAAAACTGGACTCGAGATCATCAAGCATCCTAGGCGAGTCGATCTGCTTTTCAAGCAGCTCTTTGATGCTGTAGTAAATTCTGACTTCGTCCTGGTTCAGTACCAGTTCATCCACGTTGTAGACGATATCCGCGAATTCTTTATTCTGAAGAATTGAAACATAGCAGAACGGTGGAACAAGAGCGTACCGCTGAAGGCTCTTGTATCCTTCGGGGATCTTGCCAAGCGACCAGTCGCTTGTTGCGATAGTGTCAATGTGCTTGGCGACCTTGTCGAGCTGATGACCCAGTCCAGACTCCTCAAATGTGGAATCTGCAAAAGCTGTTGCGAAATCTTCTTCTTCTTTTTTCTTCGATTCGTTAGAGAGTTTTATCTTAAGTGACTTTAAAGCGGACATGGTTAATCAAAAAAAGAAAAGAGGACGGCTTAGCCGTTGATCACAGAGATCGACTGTACTGCACTAGCCTTTCCAGCTTGGACGTTCATGGTGAAGGACAGACCACCGTCAATCGCGGAGATGCCCGACGGGTTCGCTAGGTATACGAAAACTGCCTTACCCTGTGTCAGCGAGATTGGACCAGTTGCAGCGATGAATGCTTCTTCTCCCGCGACACCATTTACGTTAACTGCATCCAGGCTGAAGTCAGAAGTTATCTCTTTCTGTATGTTAGTGGCAGATGCATCGGCAGCATTGTAGTACCATGAGGACGTCGGTACTGACTGGCCTCTGATGGTGATACCTTGAATTGCAACCACCTTTCCGCCTGTGTTCTGCACTACGAAACCTGCTACGGATGAGGTTCCGTTAGGTGCCACCCATATGTGCGTGTTCGATACTTGGATTGATTCGTTTTCGGTATTGGTCTGGAACAGCGAACCCCCAAAGAAAATAACTCCCGCGCCCAGTACGACTGAGGCGATGAGGATAATGAGGGTCGTAATTACAGTCCCTATACCTCTGCGCTTCTGGAACTTGAATTCCATGTTACTCTGCATAAAAGATGGGTAACGATAAGAGAACTACTATGTACTTGGAAGCTACAAATCGTCAGAAATTCTGTCATTAT
>DATEEE010000251.1:0-2632 GCA_035281285.1 Nitrososphaera sp. | reverse complement strand
GGACCGGTGGCACCTTCAAGAACGGCCAGATAGTGCTCCAGGGCGACCACAGGGAAACGGTCAAGGACATGCTTTTGAGCATTGGCTTTGCCGAAGATTCAATCGAGGTGCTATAGTAGCAAACTGCTTACCTGCTCAGCGATTTGCAACTTTACAACTTATATCTGCAAAGGGTGCTAGTGAATTGCAGCAAGTGGAAGCCAAGGCAGAACACGCAATAGCTGAGGAAAAAGAGGCCGAAAAGCACGAGGGCGATGTAGTGATAACTGGCAAGTCGACGCAGCAGGTTCTGGTCAAGGAAGAAACGTATTCGCCTAGCGACTTTCATGACAACGACGAAAAGGTCCTACAGACGTTCGCCGAGTCAGGCTCGAGCTATTCGTTCAAGGGCCTGATGCGCAAGCTAAACATTCACCAGCAGAGCCTATCCAGGGCCCTTAGGAGGCTGGAAGAGATGGGCTTTATCGAAAAGACGCCGCTTGGCTACCGGCTTGGCAGGGAGATTTCTCCTGCGGCAGCCAGAGTGAAGCCAAAGGGAATAGAGTACGCGCAATTGCTGCAGACGTATGTGCCGGCCAACATCAGGCCAAAAGAGCTCCTGCGCCAGCTTGTGGGCAAGTGGTTCGGCAACCTGCGCTGGCTTGGGATGATCGACAGCGGCACGGGCTACACCCTCCAGTGGACGAGCGAGGACGGGTCGTTCCAGATAAACCTCCGGCTGATCTCTGACTATGTCATCATAGAGACAAACGCATCGACCGAAAAGGAAAAGGTGCAGGCCATGACCGGCTCGTACGCGATTTTCGAGCAGATAACAAAGGCGATTCAGGCAAGCCCGGCCAATTCGTACAGGCCATCTCCGTACGCCGGCGCCAACAACTAGCCCGGGCAATTTTGCAGCGTGACCGGATCTTCCAATCCCCGGTCAATTTACTGTGCACCTCCGTATAATATAGCGTAATGACTACAATAGTCGGAATCAAGACCCGTGAGGGAGTCGTGCTCGGCTCGGACAAGAGGGCCAGCAAGGGCTTTTTCATCGGGTCCAAAATAACGCAAAAAATTGCAAAGGTGGACGACACGCTGGCCGTGGCGATCGCCGGCCAGCTCTCAGACGCAGAGTACCTGATCAAAGTTGCAAAGGCAGAGCGCAAGCTCATCGAGCTCAGGCGGGGCTTCCCGCTGACCGTAAAGGAATCGGCTAGGCTTATTGCAAACGTGGCGTATTCGGGCATGAAGAACTACCAGCCGTACTATGTGGAGCTGCTTGTCGCAGGAGTGGACCAGGACGGAGGCCACATCTACGCAGCCGACATGAGCGGCGCGATCACGAATGAGGACTTTGCGTCCTCAGGATCGGGCTCCCCGATCGCGTACGGAGTCCTGGAGAGTACTTACCACAAGGACATCACAAACGAGGAAGCAAAGCAGATTGCGACGAAGGCAGTCGCTGCGGCGATGGAGCGGGACCCCGGATCCGGAAACGGAATTGACGTGCTTGCCATTCCAAATCTGGTCGTGGAGGTGGCAAAGTAATGGCGGAATCTTCATTCGGAGGGGCAGGAGGCACGCGCTACCCGTACTTTTACGGGCCTGAGGGGCGGCTGGTGCTCGTCGACAGCGCGCTCGAAGCAGTCAGCAGGGGCTCTACTACAATCGGTATCAAGACGCCACAGTTCGCGCTGCTTGCAAGCCACATCAAGCCCGTAAGGGCGCTGATAGACCCGGCGGAAAAAATATTTGCGATCGACGGCCACGTCGGGGCGACTGGATCAGGGTACATTGGCGACATACTACAGCTGATCGAAGAACTGAGGCTGGAGGCGCAAAAGCACAGGCTCAACTTTGAAAGCCCAATCGATGTCGGATCCCTGGCAAAGCACATCGGATCGTACCTGCACAACTACACGATCTACGCGGTGAGGCCACAGGCCGCGTCGGTGATAGTTGCCGGCGCCGACCAGGGAGGAGTTCAGATGTACCAGGTTGACCCAAGCGGGACTTTCATGCGCGGCTCCGGGTTCGCAATAGGCCAGTCGGCAGACATTGCGCTTGACGTGCTTCAGCGCGAGTACAGCGCAGACATGACGGTCGAGCAGGCAGCGGCTCTGGGAAACAGGGCGATAGAAAGGGCACTTGGAGAAAGGCCAGTGGTGGAAGTAGGAGTGGTCAACGCGTCGGGGAGGGAATTCAAAAAGCTCGGATAGGCTCGACTATTTTTTTTGCGCTGCCACTGCCGGCGCCTTCATCCCTGGCGGCCCGCGCCACTTGTTTGCCCAGCGGGCAAGGTCTTTTATTATCACTTCCAGCTCTCGCGCCTGCGGCGTCATGCTGTACTCAACCCGCGGAGGGACTTCAGGATAGATTTTTTTCGTGACGAGGCCTTCCCGTTCTAGCTCTAGAAGTCGCTCAGCAAGGACGGTGCTGCTGATACCTTCTAGCACCCTCTTTAGCTCGTTGAACCTTATGACGTTCCTCGTGCTGAGGTTCTTCAGTATGTGGAGGGTCCACCTTCTGCCTAGGACCTCCCAGACGTTAGCGATGGCGCATGTCGCAGCCTGCTTTCCTTCGGACAGTTCTTCTGGCATACCTAGTAGCAATAATTGACCTAGTTAGTAATATGCTTTGTGGT
>DATEEE010000250.1:0-2321 GCA_035281285.1 Nitrososphaera sp. | reverse complement strand
ACCACGGGCGACGGCGACATTTCTATCAGTTTCTGGTGCCTCCTCTGAATTGAGCATTCGCGCTCAAAAAGGTGTCTTCCGTTTCCGTGTGAATCACGAATTAGCTGGAATTCGATGTGCCTGATGCGCTGCAGGTACTTTTCTACAAAAAGCGCCGACTTGCCAAAGGCAGCCTTTGATTCCGCAGCTGCCATTTCGAACTCTTGGCGGAGCTGCTTTTCGTCGTTTGCGAGCCTGATGCCCCTTCCGCCACCTCCAAAAGCTGACTTGAGCAAAACGGGGTAGCCTGCCTTGTGGGCAACATCCGCTGCCACTTCAACATCTTCGATAATGCCGTCACTGCCGGGGACTGTGGGAACCTTGGCTTTGTTCATCAGCTCCTTGCACTTCATCTTGTCGCCTGTGACCTCCATCGCCTTTGCAGTTGGCCCGATGAAAGTTATGCCGTTCTTTTCGCACATTTCGGGGAAATTCTCGTTCTCCGAGAGAAACCCATAGCCTGGGTGGATGGCGTCGGCGCCAGCGGAAACGGCGGTCTCGACGATCTTTGCCATGTTGAGGTAGCTTTGCGCAGGAGCCGCCGGGCCGATGTGGTACGCCTCGTCGGCCCTCTTGACGTGGACCGCCCTGACATCTTCATCTGAATAGATTGCGACAGACCTGATCCCGAGCTCCCTGCATGCTCTAATCACTCGGAGCGCGATCTCGCCCCTGTTCGCAATCAGTATGCTCGATATTTTCTTGCCCATTCCTATCACAGGTTGATGTTCCCGTGCTTTTTCCACGGCCTCGACTCTTTTTTGCCAGCAAGGGCGTCGAGCGCGCGAATTATCATGGGACGTGTTTCAGACGGATCTATCACCACGTCGATGATCCCTTTTTCGGCGGCAATGTACGGGTTTGCAAACTTGTCGCGGTACTCCTTGGCAAGTTTTTTCTTTGTCGCCGGGGCATCTGGAGAGTTCTTCAGTTCGCGCCTGTGGATGATTGTGATTGCTGCCTCGGGCCCCAGCACTGCAATTTCGGCGGTCGGCCAGGCGTAATTCACGTCCGCCCGGAGGTTCTTGCTGCCCATGGCGATGTACGCACCTCCATAGGCCTTTCCAATAATACAAGTGATCTTTGGCACCGTGGCTTCGCAGTAGGCAAAGAGGAGCTTGCTCCCGTGCCTGATTATTCCGTTGTGCTCTTGATCGGTTCCGGGGAGATAGCCAGGCGTGTCAACCAACGTTACTATCGGGATATTGAACGAGTCGCAGAACCTGATGAATCGCGCAGCCTTATTCGAGGAGTTTATGTCAAGTGCGCCTGCTAGGAGCATTGGCTGGTTGGCAACGATTCCGACCGACCTGCCACCCATCCTCGCGAATCCGACAAGGACATTATCTGCAAAGAGCTCGTGAACCTCGAAAAACTCCCCGTTGTCCACCACGGATTTGATGATCTCCTTGATGTCGTACTGCTGGTACGGGTTCTCGGGAAGGATGTTCACGAGGTTTGTGTCGATCCTGTTCGGGTCGTCCCCAGTTTCAACTATTGAAGGCTCTTCCGTGTTATTCTGAGGCAGGAATGAGATGAGTTTCTTTATCTTGTCAAAGCAATCATACTCGTTCTTGGCCACGAAATGGGCAACCCCTGACTTTGTTCCGTGGGCCCTTGCGCCTCCGAGCTCCTCAAATGATACTTCTTGACTCAGGACTTCCTTTACCACTTCGGGGCCTGTAACAAACATCTGGCCGATATTTTCGACCATGACGACAAAGTCAGTCATGGCAGGCGAATACACTGCGCCCCCTGCGCAAGGACCGATGCTGGCCGTAATCTGCGGGATCACGCCAGAGGCCATCGCGTTTCGGAAAAAGATGTCGCCGTACGCGTCTAGGCTGGCCACCCCTTCCTGTATGCGCGCACCGCCAGAATCTATAATGCCGATAATTGGGCAGCCCACCTTCAGGGCGTGATCCATCGCCTTGGCGATCTTTTTGCCGGTCATTTCGCCCAGCGAACCACCGAGTATTGTAAAATCGTACGAAAAGACGAAAACCTGCCTGCCGGATATCGTGCCAAACCCGGTAATCGAGCCGTCTCCATAGTGGCGGGGTATGGTAGGGTCGTCGCTCTTGTGGGTTACGTACTTGTCGAGCTCTACAAAGGTCCCTTCATCAAGCAAAAGGGCTATCCTCTCTCTGGCGGTAAGCTTGCCTTTAGAATGCTGGGCTTCGATTTTATCAGGACCGCCGCCGTTCTCGGCCTGTTTTTTCATCGTGGCCAAGCGCTTTATTTTTTCTTCATGCATGGCGCCGCAGTTTAAGCGAGTGAGT
>DATEEE010000249.1:0-5914 GCA_035281285.1 Nitrososphaera sp. | reverse complement strand
TTGCTCCTGCGTAACCGTTCGACCTTGATTGCAAGTGCACCTATAACTCCGCCCAGGACGCTGCCCGTTACAAGATGCGTTGCAAATCCGAAATAAGCGGATGCAACTGGATCATTCAGACCCATGCTAATCCCCATCACCGCGTAGAATGTACCGATGTCAAGACCCAGCTCAAATTCGGATGCCGCGATCGCTGTAGAGATCGACCATGTCGCAATGAAACCTGCGATCAAACCGTACTTCAACCCCTTCGCCGGAGACAAACTAGAAAGCCCCGATGAAGCGCCGCTTCTTTGCAGACTCTCCATGAGATACTGTAGTGAATGAAATATTTTTACTTTTCTCTGATGTATGCCCATTGAATCATGTTATTCCAGGCTTTTCATGTAATTAGAGGACATTTTTAATGGGAACGTCATAAATTCTGCGACACTTGTGTTCGCTAGGTGTATTCTCGGATCGTTGCGATTTGTTGCCGGCCTAAGCCCTCGCAGATGTAGCAATTCTTGCCATAAAGCCAAGCACGCCGCCAAAGGCAATGTGTATGGCTAGGGCGCCAAAGAGTATTTCATTTGACATTAGGAGAAGTCTTGCTGCCGTTTGGTTTACCATAGAGTCTGCAGCAGTGGATGTCACCAAATCCTGCAGCGTTGGTTGGACTGCGAAAAAGTGGAGCGGTATGAATAGGATCCCCCACACGGCGATCCCGGTCGCCACGCCAGTTGCGAACGCTTTCGGCGTTGATGAATCGACCCGCAAGTATGGAATCCGATCAGATACTACCATGTATACTAGGCCGATAATGGCTCCTGTAAGCATGTGAAGCCCAAATCCCAGGTAGATTGCAGGCCATTCCTGATCCACTCCCATGGAAACGCCCACCATCTGGTAGAAGGTTCCAGGCGGCAGACCGAGCTGGCCACCGACTGCCAGCATCATACCGAAGACTGCCCACGCACCAACAAGGCCGCAGAGTACGCCAGTTCTTGCCGAACCCACCAATGACGTTTTGTACGCGCCCATTTTCTCGGAGACTTCTGGTCGCATACGATTTAATGCGTGTTCCAATTATTTAGGCTTTATTCATCCTTTCTTAGAAATCCCAACGCCATTAAAGAGATCTATTAGTAAATTTCACCATATCACAGTTCTTTTTGCAAATTCTTGGATAACATATGTGGGTTCAAAATGATTCGCGCACGCCACTCGACCCGCAATGCTATCGCTGGCTTACGTACATCGTCTCAGTATTGCCCAAGATTGTTTGGCAGAGCTCGTCCGTAAGGTCTTCCCTGTAGTAGTCCAGCATGTCGGGATCATATTTTTGGACGATTGCTATTTTCTCGCCCTTTTTCACTCGCTGCAATATGACTTCGCGGTGCGCATAGCCGGATACAAACTTGTACCCGCGGTTTGACGCTTCGCTGAGGAATCTGAGCCTCAGAAGATGGCCACCACTTGCCCCCCAAAATCCCTTCCTAATGCCTATACCCTCCAGGTACGCCGTATTCCTCTCCCCAATGTTTGCATCTTCCGTTCCTCTCCTTAGCTCAGCATTCTCAAGCGGGTAGCCTTTTGCGTATCCGACGATTTCCACTTGGCCGTCGCCCTTATCAACCCGGAGCGTAATCAGGATGGTGCGCTCATCAGACAGCGAGCGATGGAATTCCACGTCGGCGACTTTGATAGGCAGTGCCTGCTCGCTGTAGATTCTTGAAACAACACTCTTGATGGCATCCGGAATGGATCTTCCTGGCGAGCCAACAGAATTTGGAACTCCTTCGACGGTGGCTGTCATCTTTATCTTGTCACTTAGGATCCGTTTTAGTTCAACTTCTTCCATCCAGGCATTCTTGAATGCCTCGGAATTGCTCACAAAAGCGCGCTCGTATCTCTCAGGCAGACCCGCCAATACTCTCTCGAGCATTTCACCTTCTTGAGCCAGCGATGCAAAATACTGCACTGACCGCTCGTTAATGACCGAAGGGTGCCAGCCGAGCGCGTGCGCGTTCTTCCTTGCCAGGTCCAGGGCGTGCTGAAAATCCCCTAGGGCATACCCGGCGACCCTTTCTGCAACGGAAAGGTACCATCCCATGTCCGAATAGTGTTTTCTAGCAGCCACGTCTTCAGGCGCGAGCCCCGCGGAATCGAAAAGTTCGTCCATGCGGGCAAGGGCATGCTCGGCGATCGCGCCGCGGAATGGGTAGGCAGTCCGATGCACGAGCGCAAGGACGAGATCTATGTTGAGCCCCACTTCGTCGATGAACCGTACTATCTTGACATCGCCCCTCACTATTCGCTCCACTGCGTCCTCGTGTGGCTTGTCGAACCTCTTTTGTGGATCATAGTCGTGAAAGAGCGCGGCGACGAAAAGGTACGTGAGATCCTGCTGGGAGAATGAAAAGTGCCCTGGCTTGGGGCTACTGGCCGAAAGCAGGGTAAAGTATGCGGCTTCGAGCTCGTGGTCGATGTTGTGATAGCCATAATAGTCCGGACCCAGGCCCTTCTTTGAAAATTCAGAAATCGCATGGCGGAGAATCCTCCTCAGCCACTTATCCTGGAAGCCGACCTCCGCTCCCAGCTGGATTATTCTGTCGCGGAGCATTGCTTCGTAGGTGAGTCCCCGGTGGTAATTCACCCACCAGCCGGATAGCTCGATCCTTTTTAGGAATTCGCGGGATTTTGGAAGTGGTCGAGAAAGAGGGTTCACTGGGTTCTGGTTAGCCTGATCTGCCCTAGAGCCTTCTTCGAGCCCAGACTCCAACGAGGGTTCCTTACGGTCTAGATGGATATAAGACTTCTAACCAGGGCACGGTCCCGACTGCCGTCAATCGAGGAGCGATTGCATCTTTTCAGGTCCGGGGGCGAATGCAGAGACGAGAGGTGGACTAGAGATCCCTCTTTATCCACCCGAACTGCCTGCCTGCCACTGCCATGCACTCGTTAAAGGTTGCCTTTGTCTTGAGAAATGAGAGCTTGCCTTCCGAAATATAGTCACGGTACTTTTTGTCACCCAGGGCATTTCCAAGTATGAACCGAAGTTTCATCGTGGCGATCCGCTTGAGTAGCGCGTTAAAGTTGGCCTCGATAAGGAGCGAATGCCCGAAACTCTGTGCATGGTTGCTGAATTGGTCGTCGTTGAGCATGCCCTGGATAGCAAGCCCCCAGACCAGGTTCCTAAGTTTGCCTAGGTAGTCGTATTTTTCGTTGCCAAAGAACTGGATCTGCCGAACGATCGCATTCAGCCTGTACTGGACCTTGTATAGTATTACGAGCCTTGAAGGGTCTGTTGACAGGTACTTTTCACTGAACGTGTTCGAGTACCACTTTTGACTTTCGAAAACCTGCTTCATCTGGGAGATTCGCTCTATCTCCCCGTGCAGCGCAAGCAGTGTCTGCGCGAGCTTTCTGATCTTGATCGCCTTCCGGTGGTTGATGGTCATTTCTTCGAGATCTTCGTCGGTCAAATCTTCCAGCGCGTTTTCCCTCCTCTCATAGTAGATGCCCAGCTTTTCCCTGAACACGTCTTCAAGGTGGAGCTGTATCAGGTCGTTTGCTCTGAGGTTCCAGGGCATGATCGGGTTTTGCCTGTTGTTGCTTATGGTGACTTTTTTCAGAAAATCTTCCTTGTCCGATCTTACGATGCGAGTCATCACTCTGACGCCGTCAAGCATCTTTCGCACTTTTTCCCGTTGCCTTTTGTGCTCTTTCACAAACTGTCTTACGGTCTTGACTGTCTGCACTCCGTTGAGTATCCTCGGCTCGACCATGGAAAGCAGCGAGCTGTCAGCCGTCCCAATCCTGACCTCCTGCGCCGTCATTGTGACGCCATTATGATAGAACGTGAAATTTCCTGGCTCTTCCCTGCCTTCCAGAATCTGCCTCAACGAATTCTTGATTTCGTATTTCGTAGTCCTGCCGTTGCCAACGCCGCAGCGGATATTCTTCTCGAAGAACCTGTCACCCATGTCCTCGTACATTGTGTAGATAAAGCCCAGGGGAAGAAAAGTGACGATAAGCTCGTTCTCGCTGGTGGCAATCTTCATCGGCATGTTGTGGCAGGGTGTTGTGTAAACTTGACTCTGCCCCCGCCTGAACGCGTGGCCAACCGACCTCTTGCTCGAGATGACTTGGAAAATCATCTCCACTTCCCGCCCGAAAAAGTTGTCGATGATGTACTTCCTAGATTCGAGATATTCCCTCATCGAGTCCAGCAGCCTGCTCTTCTCTGCCTTCATCGGGTCACCGCTGAATACTAGGTTGACAGAGATCTTCTCCACATTGCTCTGGTTTTTCACCAAGCAATCCCTGAGGCGTGAGAGAAGCGGCCGGGTCTCTTCAAGGCACGAGGATCCGGAGAACAGCCTCTGCACACCCACGAGCGTCAGCCTTTCCAGGGAATCCTTGAAAAGTAGGTGGTCGTCTGAACACTTGAATTGGAAAAGATGGAGATTGCGGGCGGCCTCGTCAAAGTAAAATGAATCAACAGCACACTCGTTCCCGCCAAAGCAGACGTTCCGGGCTGCCTCGTCAACGGGAATCTTGAATCGTTTAGTGAGATAGAGAAGGGCAAAATAATCCTCCTTTCTTCCTGAATACTGGCTGCTCAGCCCGTTGTATGCCGAATTGATTTCAGAGTTCTCAATCAGGACGGGGGCGGACATTCACCAGTCAGGATGTCGCCTTGAATATACTTAAGCTGAAGTTGCTGCAATATTCCACAAAAGGGTCTGAAAGTTTAGTCAAGTTTTGACCGGTTTTGAACACCATGGTGCGTCAACACAAATTCAAGGTCGCGTAGGAGCCTGAAAAAAAGTTAAGGGGGTAAGTCGGCTAGTCGGATGCCGGCTTCACTTGTGCTTTCCCCTTGTTTTTCTTCTTTTTTTTGATTTTTTGGACTTGAAATTTCGGTTCTAGGTTCTAAATTCGAAGCTGCCGCAATCGACTCTGATGTGTCAGTAATGCGTGTTTCGCCAATGGCCTTTATGGCCTCGGCGCAGGCGAGCCTAATTTCCTCGTATGCGGTGATGCTCAAGATCTCTTGAAGCTGAGGAATCGCGCTTGGCCCTCTGGTCGACAGTTCCTTTATTGCGGCCTTTTTTTCTTCCGCATTGTGGGACCACTTGGCTGTTTCTTTCAATTCATACACCGTAGACTTTTCAGACATGCCCGATAGCACCCGACTTAGTCTTGTTCTCACTAGTATTTATGGAACGTGGCGCTCGCAGGGACTCGTCACACAGCGAAATTGGCAAGCCGGCTGTTGATGTATTGCTAGCCATGCGGCTAAAGATATTTTACAAGCACGAATAATGCCAAGTTGCAGGTATCTCTGTGCAAGTGGCTACCAAAAGCCTCCACTCGCATCAATGCAAGGTTTGCGGAAGAATATTCGGCTGCGACGATTATTGCATGAAATTCGGTGGCAAGGAATGCCCGCAGTGCACTAGTTTTGCGTTCGCCACAAGAATCTAGTAGACGATTCACTTTTTGCTCGGAAGGTCTGATGCGACGACCAAAGCACATAATCACTGTGGCTTGAACCCTTAATACGACGGGAGGGCTATCACTAGCCAGAATTGTCTTCGGAAAACAGGGACGAAAATCTTGGAAAGGCGCTGGACTTTGTTAGTCCCAAGGTAGACCGGTGGATAAAGGAGTTGTTCCAGGGATTTGACATGCCAAATTCCCCTAGCCAGCAAAAGGATCTGATTCAGGGGCTTACCGTAGAGACTATGCTGTTTCACACTCTGATGCCAAACGACGAAATAGTGTCCCTGCTTGCAGGGATAATCCGGAATATTGCTACTAGACATTCGTATGGACCTTCGCTTGACTGGGGAAAGCGCGGCGAGCTCTTTAGCGGATTTGCAAAGAAGAAGTAACCTTTCTATCAGACCAATTTGTCTGTTCG
>DATEEE010000248.1:0-2857 GCA_035281285.1 Nitrososphaera sp. | reverse complement strand
GGTTTTTCCACGGAATCCCGGCCGGGTTCTTTTTCGTCACTCCCATAGTCTGGTTCGCCAGACGGCATCTGTTGAATCCATATTGTCCGAATATAAAAATAGAATCCCATCGTCTTAGCTTGCATCGGAGTGATGCATCCGCGGTAAATTATCCGGGCTAGGCAAAGCTGTCACGGGTCTGCGAGAAAGCAATCCTCATTAGTTCGAAAACCCCATCAGAACTGTGTTAGTTCTCATTTCATCGCAATATTCGGAGAATCGAGCCGGACTGACGGGCAGTGCATGACCGATGCCGCAAGAAATGAAGTCAAAGCCGGAAAATGTGCTGATACTGCAGGGAGGAGGCTCACTGGGTGCGTTCGCGTGTGGAGTATACAAGGCGCTTGCAAAGAGCAAGGGGTGCGGCAAGATTGACGTGGTTGCCGGCACTTCGATCGGAGGGGTGAATGCTGCCATAATCGCAGGGTGTGTGAACGATCAGCCGGAAGAAGCCCTCGAGCAGTTCTGGCTCGAGCTTGCCGAAAACAGCTCACTCAGAGGCTTTTCAGTGCCGCAACTTTTCCAGGCTCAGGCCATGGAGTCATGGTCGAGGAATAACTTTGGTTCTGAATTTGATGCTCATGTCAATTCCATTGGGTCATTTTACCAATCGGCTACTGTGGGAAATCCAAAAATGTTTGTGCCACGATGGCTACTCTCCAACGCTTCGAAGGATGATTCTTTTTTTGCGCCGCACAAATGGACATATGTCTATGACCATAGTCCTCTAGCCAAGACTCTTGAAAGGTATGTGGATTATTCAAGACTGCATCCAAAGGGAAACCCCCATGCGAGGCTCATTATCACGGCGGTAAACGTGCTCACAGCAGAGCCTCTTACGTTTGACAGCGCCCAACAGCAGATTTCCCCCAGGCATGTGCTTGCGACGTCAGCTTACCCGCTCTATTTTTTCCCGTGGGTGGAAGTCGAAGAGGGAGTTTACTGCTGGGACGGAGGCCTTCTGAGCAACACCCCGCTGAGAGAGGTGATCGATGCGTCGCCCGTGGCTGACAAGAAAATCTTTATCGTCGAAAACTATCCAAAGAATATTCAGGAACTCCCACAGAACCTGGCCGAGGTTCTGCACCGGGCTCGGGATATCATATTCAGCGACAAAACGCTCCATAACGTAAAGATGATGAAGGTGATCACGAGTTACTTGCGGTTTATTGACGAACTTTACATTGCTCTGGAGAAGTCCGATTCGTCGAAAGTAGATCCTGCTACCAGAAAAAAACTGGAAAGAAAGTACCGCAAGTTCAAGGTAGAAAGAGGTGCAGAAATTCTTGGAATACGCTACATAACACGGGAGGAGAAGCACCCACACGTATACGAAAATGCGGATTTCTCCATTGACACCATCAAGAGCTCGATACTGGAAGGAGAAACGAGGACAAGAGAGGTCCTGCAGCGCATGAATGAGCTCTAGTGATCCGAGCTCAAAAACCATTTCGGTTTAAGCGCACTGCCGCCGGCCAAACCCGGCTTGCTTCACGGACAACAAATTCGGCAATCAATGACTTTTCCGGCTTTATCAGTCGTAAAAATTTCTGTACTGGACACCGGAACATCGCGAATGCGGCAATCGCTCTTTGATTCCAGATTCTTCTTGCATAATCATTAAAAATGATAAGATTTTGGAAGAAACCTGTTCGCGAAAATGGATGCATTTTTTAGAAAAAGATACGGCAACATGCTTCTGGGCGTATGTCTTTCTGCCCTTTTGGTTGCCTCGTTTGCTCCTGCAGTCTATGCAGCAGTAACGTTCAAACACTTCGACGGCAACGACAGAATAGACATTGCTTCCACAGCAGAACTGAAGCTGACACACTTTGTCCTGGACAGCAAGATCAGGATTCAGAACGCTCCCACAGAACGAGGTTACATCATAAGCAAGGGCGCGAGCGGAAGCTCGAACTTGGTAGATCAGAACTATGCCCTTTTCATCGAAACGACTAGAAAGATCGGAGGCGGATTCGAAGCAGGCGACGGCACCGAGCATTACATCTACTCAAACGCAATCTCTACTGATGTATGGCATTCAGCAAAACTGGTATACGACGGCGCAAAACTCAAGCTGTACATAGACGGAAACCTAGCGGCCTCAAAGTCAGTCTCAAAGAACCCCGATACGAGCCTGTCGGGAGTTCTGAGGATCGGCGCAAACGCAAAGGCACTGAATAACTTCTTTGTTGGCGATATGGACTATGTCAAGGTGATGAATCAGGACACATTCAACGTTGGGTATTACAACAACTTTGGAGGGAGTACAACGGACCCTGACCCCGACCCGACGCCCACCCCGAGCGGAACTGTAGATTGCGATTCCAAGCCAATGAACCAGCTACGGGGAGTTGCTTTCATGGATCCTATACTGACAAAGAATGAAAGAGGCGGCTCCTTCAGTGCGCCCTCAAACTACGTTCCGGAAAGCATACAGAGATTCAAGACTTACGGATTCAACCTGATAAGGGTGCCATACTACTGGGAGTCATATGTCTACAATCCGACGCAGTTCCTGAATCAGCTGGACCTGATCGCCAAGACGGCCCAGGCAAACAACGTGTGCGTAGTCTTTGATAACCATCACTGGTTTACGTCGAGCTATTGGGACACCGACATAGGCAAAAGCGGCAAGGCTATAGGATTCCCGTCGTTCGTGGTAAAGAGTTTCCCGTCGAAGGCGACCTACTACGATACGGCAGGCCCATTCTGGAATGCCCTTCTTAGCAACACACTGAGCATCAACGGTAAAAAGATCTGGGATGTCCAGTGGGACTTCATGTCCAAGGTCATAAACAAAGTTGACGGCTACAGC
>DATEEE010000247.1:0-3496 GCA_035281285.1 Nitrososphaera sp. | reverse complement strand
TTGGCAAGACCCTACAGAAGATGGATTTTCCGTTTGACAGCGTTTTTCCGGAAACTGTGCTTGCGTACCGCGCCATAACGCAGGCTGCTAGCAAGGTCCTCGAGATCTACGGAGGCGCGTTTGAGGCAACTGAGAAGGCCGACAAATCTCCTGTCACTTTGGCGGACCTTGAAAGCCACAGGATCATTTCAGACATTCTATCTGAATCGAAAATCACCATTGTCTCCGAGGAGGGAGAGGAGCAGGTGAGAATGTCTGACAGGTTCTGGCTTGTCGATCCGCTGGACGGCACCAAGGAATTTGTAGACAGGAATGGAGAGTTCACCATAATGATCGCCCTCGTCGAAGGCGGCAGGCCGTCAATCGGAGTCATCAGCCATCCCCTCGCTGGCGATGTTTACGTTGCGCAGCGCGGTCACGGGGCATTTCGGCTAACGGGTGGGCAGTGGAGCAGGCTCGGCGTCAGCAGCACAAAGTCTCTGAACCAGTCCAGCGCGGTGATCAGCAGGTCGCACGTTTCGGCCGAGGAGCTGGACTTTCTCGCGGCACTAGGACTAGTTGGCCACGCTAGGCTAGGAAGCTCGCTCAAGGCGCTCAGGATATGTTCAGGGGGCGCCGAGCTTTACTTTGCCGCAAACTCTAAAATGAAGCAATGGGACACGGGCGCGTCGGACTGCCTTGTATCTGAATCAGGCGGCAGGATCACGGACATGTTTGGCGGCGACATTGTCTACACTTCGGGCACGCAGGCCCACGAAAAAGGAATAGTGATGAGCAACGGCTTCGTCCATGACGAGTTCATTGAAAAGTGCGGTCCATTCAGGGCGAAACAATTCGCATCGAAGTAACCCCGTTGGCTACTTGAAGTTCTCCGCAAGGTACCTTGAGAGTCGCTTAGAGTCCCTTTCTGTGACTTTCAGTTCGCCCGCGAACATTGTCTTCTTGCCTTTCGCAATATCAATCCGGACGCTGTTTCCAGCGATGGCAAGCTGGAGCTCGGGCCCTTTCAACATCATGCTCTTTAACGCCTCTGCATGAAGTGACTGGCCCTGCAGCTTCGGATTGGCAAATTCCGTGATCATGCGGTTGATGCTGTCCTCAATCGTGATGGCAACCTTGCCGCCATCAACCTTTTCTATTGCCAGCGAATGCCTGTCAAGCGCGTCTACTTCTATCCTGGGCCCGATTTCACCCAAATCTTCCTGGACCTGCTCCGGTACCCATTCCATTCCGGGCTTGGCTACATACATCACAAATTTTCCCTCAGCGCCGGAAACCTTCAGGTGATCGTCGACTGCCGCCTGTAGAGCCTCCGGCGAAAGAGGACCCTCTGGCCCTCTGTGCCACTGATTCTTGGCATCCTCTCTGTCCTTTTCTCCACTGTAGTGCAAAAGGTAGGACGTCTTGGCGTTCCACCTCCTGACCAGGTTGTATGCTTCAGATACAGATATCATGCCCGTGGAAGGATGCTCGTTGTAGGTCTCTGTCCCGAGGACTATGATGTCCGGATTCCACAAAAGATTTTCGTTGGCGTTTGGCAGCGTCAGAAAGTCCCATGCTGCGACCAGTTTTCTTTCTCCGGCCTTTATCACATAGATCACGGAACCCGCTGCGCCGGCAACATCGCCGGAATTTTCGGCCGCTATGGGAGTGACTGAAAACGGGCCTACTTCAAACTGGGTTCCGGGAGCCACCACGACCGGCGAACCTCTCCAATTGGGCAATTCTTTTGCAATCAGGTCGCCGCATTCTTTGGTGCAATAGACCTTTACGTTATCTTTGGCAATGTCAGGCAAATTGCTGATGTGCTGCTTCCTCGGGTTTGTGATAAGCACAGCGTCCGGCGTTTTCTTGCCAGAGCCACCTTTTGCAAGACTATTTGCGACGTTGTTGCCCGCATCTACCAGGAGATGGAAACCACCATGAAATATCGAAATCGACGTGTTCGGTTCGTCAGAGTCGACATCGGGCAGCACGCCGTTTATTCGCACAGAAAGGCTTTCAGACTCCATTGCCTAGATTAGAGCAAATGGATAGATAAAGTTGATCACCTCGGCCGCAGAGTGAGCAGCGTGGTTCCTGCTAGACTATGTTTCCTGCGGCTTCCGCGTCGGCAAGCTTTTTGGAGTAATACTCGTCCAGCTCTTTCCGGGATTTCGAGCCTATCTTTATTGGCGCCCTTTCGTCCCACGGAATGTATTCCCACTTCCACAGTGCCGGGTTGTTGTCCCGCTCTGCCATCGCGTGGTTCGACGTGTTTATGAACACAATTGGGTGGTTCTGGGAGTTCAGGTAGTACTTGATCGCCCTTGGGGGCCCTTCAGGATCCTCATGCACGGTGTCAAACGCAAGGCCGTACCTTCCGCTGTAGATGTTCTTGAACGTGAAAGAGTTATTGTCCTGGCTCAGGTCGCCGTCTTTGCCAAGTCGGATCGTGAATGTTTCAATGTCAAAGACCCTGCCATATTTCTGGAGCCGGAATTCCCGGTATGCCGCGTCCAGAATTCCAAATAGGCTAAAGTTTCTGAGCTCCTCGTTGTTGAAGACAAGCGAGACTTCGATTGTCCTTGAGCCGTCGGCATTTGTCCTGCGGGAGCAATGCATCTCTCTCAAAAAGTTGTCAAGCGAGTCGACTGCAGGCTGGTATATCACCGGAAAGGGCTTGTCCGTTGCGGATTCAAGGCCAACTTTGAAAAAGTTGTCGTCCTCGTGTTCTTCAAGCGAGTCAAACGCCTTCCTGATCGACTGGTAGAGCTTGTACAGCCTGCTGGACTCGATGCTCTTGCCCTTGCGAGCCCACTCCCAGATCCAGTACCTCCCGTCCAGGCTAAAGACCCAGCGCGGAAATTCCTTCCCCGCGATGCTTTCAAGGCTCTTTCTCCTAGTTGTCACGGCGTACTGCTCTTCCCATGGCTGCTTTACGCTGGCCGCGTCTATAGTGAGCATGAACCTCAGGTGGACGGGCTTGCTGCCAATGAATTCGCTGTTCCGGTTGGTCCTGCTCCTTATCACAAACCTGATCTTGCCATTGGCCAGCCGCCTGCTGACGCTGACTGAGCACCTGTCCCAGTCCCACATCACCATGTTGTTGCTCCGCCAGGAAAAGATGTTCTCAAATTCCTTCTCTTCTATCTGGTAGCGTCTTGCCTTGTGCGAAAACCAAAAGAGCTCCTCCGTCGCGGACAACAGCCTTGCGAACCACGAACCACTAGAAAAATTATTCTAGGGTATTGCCGGCCACTCCCTAAGAAACTACCAGAATCGATTTATAATACAATACTAGTTCTGAACCCGTGGTAGATTTTGTCGTCAGAGGAAGGGTAAGGGATCTTGACGGAAACCCGGTAACTGGAGTGAAAGTCTTTGCGCTGGACAGCGACCTGGGATTTTTTGAGGACCATAACGATGACTTGCTGGGTGCCGCGTGGGTCAAGCAGGACGGCACATTTGAGATTTCTTTTTCGTCTGACGTTTTCAGTGAATCGACAATTGAAGG
>DATEEE010000246.1:0-14404 GCA_035281285.1 Nitrososphaera sp. | reverse complement strand
CGGGCTCCACTTGTAGCTGGCGTCATCAAAGTTGAACAGGACTTCGGTCGTCCCCGGTGGGATGTCCCTTAGCTGCACCGGGACAATGTCAACAAGGTACTCCAATTTTTCTACGCCCATCTCGAACTTTCGGTCGTCCTTGTGCGAAAGAGGAAAAACAACAGAAGGGCTACCTTCAAACCTGATGAAAGCCTTGAGCCCCTTTCTGCCGCGCCTGCGCTTTATGTCCTTTATCACGCCCTTCACCTTGAACCAGCTTTCCATGGAGAATGTCTGAAAAAAGGCCTCGTCATATGGCAGCGGGAAGCCGATCTCGATCATGCTCACGTACTTTGGATCGTCGGGCTGAACCTGCCGCTCGTCCACTTCAAATGACCTGCTGAGGGTATCGTAAAGGACTTCGATCTCCCAAGGGGAGATCCCGTAATACTGGAAAGTTGCTGTCGCTGACACCTGATCAAATACGAAAACTCTCGGTCAGAATAAAGCCTTTGCTAGAGGAACCCGATGAACTTCAAAAGGTAGACGATCGATATCGAAGCGGCCGAGCCTGCCATGTGCTTCCACGGGATTGCAGGAATCTTTGGCGCGTTAAGCGTAATCTGGTGGTTGTCGATTACGCTGCTGATATACTGCTTTAGCCTGGCGTGCCAGATCCTGTACTCTATCTTGTGCTTTTTCAGTATGGACTCGATTTCATAAATCACAGGCGACCTTACCGATCGGATGTGCTGGATATACTTTCTGGAAATCTCTACTTCGGCCTGGATCGCAATCAGCCCCTGCTGCATCTCTAGCAGCCGGACGTGCATTTCCCAAGGCTTGGCCAACCTTTTTGCAAACCCGTGACCAATCTGCGTTGGCTTTCTGTTCTCTAACTTGACTCTCCTGAAACCTTCAGAAACGAGCGCGCTGATTATCTCGTCTTTCTTGGTCTTTACCATCAGGCTAAGGTGATCAAGCTCTATCTCTTCCCTGTATATTAGGCCCTGTAGCCCCTTGAAAATCTTGATAGTCTTGGGGTACGTGGTGAGGAATTCGGACATCTGAAGGTTAGCATGACTCCATGTACGGCATATTAAAACTCTATGTAGCGATGGATATTGACAGTCATGCCTCCGGCCTGACACCTCTCAAGTAGATATCCTCCCTTGCCGAGACGGCCAAATCTTTCCATGAGAGCTTTTTCTCTGACCACTTCACGGCCGCGCCCCTTACTACGGCAACGGGAGTCGACTCGTCGCTCTCGCCCATCACGGCCACTCCCATTGTCGCGATTCCGTCTGCCACCGCCCTCATTGTAACCCTGAGAACGTGGCCAAAGAGATCCTTCTTTCCTCTGAGGTCTTCGACGGGCTCGAATCCCGCACATGCTATGGCGACTCCCGTTGTCCCTTTCCGAGTGGGCATGAGCCGGCTATCGGCCACCACTATCCCAACGGTGAGACCCAGTTCCTCTCTGAATTTATTTCTGAGGATCTCGGCGCTTCTGAAGGGTTTGCGCGGATACAGAATTACCTTGCCTGCTGGTGCGTTGGATTTGTCTATGCCAGCGTTGGGGGCAATCATCCCGTCGCGTATTGCCAGAAGAAACCCCGGCACTCCCTTGACGACAAAGTCTGATTCGGAAAGCACAAGCTCGGCCAACCTGGGATCCATCTTCCACTTGCCAGCTAGCCGCTTGGCGCGGGCGCTCGGCTTCACTCCGCTCAAATCAACAACCGCTCCTTCACTCACCGCCATGAACTTGCTCGAAACGACCACTACGTCGTTGTTCCTGTACTTGAAATTCCTGATAGCAGAAAACAGGTCGAACTTGCCAGTCATTTTGCTAACTTTGACCGGCATGATCTCCACAGCCAAGCAAGTTAGATCTTGCAGTCCGGCTTTTGTGCGTTCTGCTCGCGATTCCCTCGCCTGTTCTCCAAAGGTTTTTAATCCGTCGAGAACACAAAATGGTACGCACGTGGAACTGTTTTGACAGCAGGAATGACGATTACCGAAAAGATACTTGCCAGGGCATCAGGTAAACCGCGGCTGTCGCCCGACGACGTCGTGTTCGCTAAGGTCGACAAGGTGATGATGCATGACGTGTCCGGCCCCGGCGTAATCAAGGTTTTCAGCGAGTGGGAGAAGAAACGCGGAATAAAACTAGACCACATATGGGACCCAGACAAGGTGTGGGTTACCGAGGACCACTTTGTGCCAGCAGCGGATCGTGTTTCTGCCGATAACATCATCGCGCTTTCAAACTTTACCACAAAATACGGAATAAAAAAGCACTTCAAGTACGGCCTTGGCCAGTACGGGATCTGCCATACACTCTCGCACGAAGAGGCGATGGTCCTGCCGGGCGAGGTCTATGTTGGGGGAGACTCGCACACAAACACCACTGGCGCCATGGGGGCATTCGCGGCGGGCCTGGGACATACCGACGTGGCGTACGTCCTGATGAACGGCGAAATCTGGTTCAAGGTTCCAGAAACGATGCTGTTCAAGATCGAGGGCAACAAGCCAAACCACATCATGGCAAAGGACATCATTCTGCGCATAATCGGCGACATCGGGACAGACGGAGCCAACTACAAAGCCATGCAGTTTGCCGGCAGCGTGGTCGATGACCTAAAGATGGAAGAGCGGCTGACACTGACAAACATGACGACCGAGGCTGGCGCCAAGAACGGAATAATCGAGCCGGACGAAACAACTTTTGCATACATCCGGGAGCGGACTGACGCGCACTACTCTCCGGTGGTTGGAGACACCGACGCCGAATACTCTGAAATATTTACCTACGAAATTGAAAAGCTCGAACCCACTGTAGCAAAGCCTTTCTCGCCAGGCAACATTGCTGCGGCCAGGGAACTCCAGGGGACTGAAATAGACAAGGCCTACATAGGATCGTGCACGGGGGCCAAACTCGAAGACCTGCGCGAGGCCGCAAAGATACTCAAGGGCCGCAGGGTCAAGGTCAGGACAGAAGTCCTTCCCGCAGCGCAGTCGATTTACATGAAAGCCATGAAGGAAGGGCTTATCACGATCTTCATGGAAGCCGGTGCAGTTGTCGGCCCTCCGACCTGCGGCGCATGCTGCGGCGCCCACATGGGAGTGCTGGGCAAGGGCGAAATATGCGTCAGCACCACCAACAGGAACTTTCCCGGAAGGATGGGGCACGTTGAATCGCAGACTTACCTGGCGTCGCCTGTAGTCGTGGCGGCATCGGCGCTGACTGGCAAGATAACGGACCCGAGGGACGTGAGTGCCAATTGACAGGCTCCGTGAGAGGAAGAGCGCACAAGTACGACCGTGACAACATTGACACGGACGTCATTATACCCGGCCCGTACCTAAAGATCCACGATCACAAGGAACTTGCCAAGCACGCGATGGAAGGGATAGATCCCAAGTTCCCCGAGAAGGTTTCAGAGGGCGACTTGCTTGTCGCAGGCAGCAACTTTGGCTGCGGGTCGAGCAGGGAGCACGCACCAATTGCCCTCTCGCAGACGGGGATAAAGGCAATTCTAGCTCCCTCGTTTGCAAGGATATTCTACAGGAACGCAGTCGATGGCGGCTACCTTCTCCCGATCGAAGTGGAAAAGGAAACGATCAAGAAAATTTCGGACAATGATGAGCTGGAGGTAGACATCACGAAGAACGTCATCAGAAACATCACAAAGAATTCAACATACAATATGAAGCCGTTCCCAGAACTTATCGCAAGAATAGTCGAGGCTGGAGGGCTTGCGAACTTCAAACCCGGTCAGGCGTAGAGCGTCTGGCGAATTGCCATGATGCTTACCCGCATCCCATGATCGGATATGGCGCGAAAGGGCAAGCTAGAGGAAATATTTAGCAAGGCGCTTCATTCCGGCGACGAACCATCAAAATACTCAGTAGGCTACAGGGATTTTGAAAGCATCGTCGAAGTTACACTACCTGAATTCATCGACTTGTCGGAGAATTTCACACTGATACCTGCCAGCAGAATAATGCATGTCCGGAGGGGATCCGAGATCCTCTACAGAAAGCGCAGTTCTAACCCTCAATGACCCAGCCTTCTGAAAACATTTCATCTTTGTCCTCTATGTTTCCAGTTGCGGTCGCATATCTCCATACGCGCAGCGAATTATCCGGGACCTGAACAGCGTTTTTTATTTCCGCCAACGCCTCCGCTTCAGCCGCAATCGAACTCGGGTTGGCAGTGGCAGTCGAGAATTCTTTGCAAAACCTGCAATGGCCGTCCAGGCTAGGCCCTGCGTCATCTATTAGTGGGTACGCCTTGCAAGCCCTCGGCCTTTCTCCGTAAATCATGCAGGTGTGACCGCCGTGAGGGGATCTGGTCCTCGAGGTCGTGTCAAGGAACGGGCAGAGATCGCCGTCGTCCTTAATCCCCATCATCTGGTAGGCGACAATCGTATCGGGAAGCCGCGTGCCGGTCGCGATCCTTGGAAGGATCCGGACGTCGACTCCGTTCCTGCGTGCAAGGCCCTGTATTAGTGGAACCTCGTCGGGCAGAAGTAGAACGCCTATCTTGCCAAATTTTCTTGATGGGTAGTACTCCCGGGTCACACAGCAGTCGGAACATCCCTGGATGCACTTGAATTCCCGCTCAGTCATGTTCGGTGTACTCTCTGATGCAGTTTGCCTCGATTCCTTGTGGGTCAAGGTCGGCGCGTGATAAGAACGCAATATCGTACACTGATTTTGATTTTTTCAACACCTCAAGATCGTATTTGCTGCCATCCTTTTTCTTCGAAGGTTCTTTCAGTATCCCAAACCTAAGAATGGCCTTTTTCTCATAGCCAGCTTTGAAGCGCTCATAGTTTTCCGACTTTTGGATCCTTTTTGCAAAGCCGGTGTTGTCGCCCTTGTATTTCGAGCCGCCGTACAGTATGAACCAGTAGTTGTCCCCATCTTCCACGAACCTCATCTTGATTTCATCGTCAGGCCACCAGTCCACCGTCTTTTTCCAAAGCCGGAATGCAGACATCTTGTCTGTGAAAAGTGGAAAGACATTCATGTATACGTCGTGATAGCGATATCCTACCCCGTCAAAGTCTTTGTACCAGGTGGGCTGGCCGTCGCTCAACGCCACGCTAAAGCCGCTCCCTTTATAAAAGTCAAGACGGGCGAAGTTTGCCTGGCGTCTCTTGAGTCGACGGAAGTCGGTCATATTACTAAGATGGCTGAGCTGTGGTTGAGACTCTGTACTTTGTGTCTGTTTTTCTTCCTACGCAATGCTTATTACCGCCAAACAGGCTGTGTAATTCGGTCGGAGATGGGAGAGACTTATCGCAATAGCGTAAAGATCCTAGGGGACGTTCTGCAGATTGCAGACGAATCCGGCGTTAGTGGCGTGAATCTCACTTCACTCTTACGAAAGGCCAACCTGTCCTACGGCAGGCTGGTGAACGTGGCTTCAAAGCTGATGCAGGCAGGCATGATAGACGAGCAAGTCCAGGAAGGTCAGCGGATATACGTAATAACGTCTCGCGGGCGGGACTATTTGAGAAGGTACCAGCAGTTTGCTGAAATTGCCGACTCGTTCGGACTAAAACTATAGACTAGTGTAATTTTTCGACGGCTTCAATGTGGCATTCGTGCCCTCTGTGCTCCTTGTCCAGAAGTTGAGACTCCTCGCTCGTTATCGGAAACTTTTCCGTGTCAAGGTTATCTCCGGGTTTTTCAAGGATCACCTTGCCACATGTGTCGCAGACGAGTTGCATCACGACGGCGCCCATTGGAAATCACTCTGCCCGAATCGATATTTAGACTATTCTTCTAGGCAGACAGCATCTATTTCTTGAGGTCAACAGGAATCTTTTTCAGGACCTTGCCGATTCCGCCGAGCATTCCCTTCTTTTCCTGCTCGTCCTTTTCGACGGCCTTGTAGCAGTCAGGGCAGAGCGCCCTGAGGTTTGAAGGTCTATTGTCCTTCAGGGACTTGTTGATGTGCTGGAATTGAGGCTGAATGCCGGGGGTAAATTTGGTCGAGCATTTTTGGCATCGGCCGTGGGCCCTTTCCAGAACGGTCTGCCTTATGCTCAGGGTCAGATGCTCGTACTTTTTCCTGTCATAGCTGGGGCCGCTCGGCGGACCAAAGAAAGACATGAAAGCAACAAGCGAGTTTCAACCTTATGTGCTTTGCGTTCAGAGAAGCCTGGCGCTTCTTGCGACTGCATACACGTGGTCCTTGAGGTCTCGCTCGTAAAGGGAGTTCATTTTCTCGAGGAGCACCGTCCTCGCATGAGCCCTATCTTCCTCATTGGATGCGCCTAGCGCTGACGCAAAGATATCGGGCAGGTTTTCCTTTATCCACCCATCAAGCACAAGGTACCGGTTCTCGTTAATCCAGATGACCCTAGAGCTGGACTGGTCGACGGGCTCGTTGAATCTTCCTGTCTCCACCCTGTCTATTAGCATGAATATGCAGTTGTTTGGGTCAGGGTTGCTAAGTACCTGGGCGCTTCTCTCTCCCGACCTGCCGCTCTTGACCCGTTCGATGAGTCCCACTGGCCTGATGTAAGTCCCGGTAATGTGGATCTGCCCCCCGTTAACGGATTGAATCCTACCGATAACGAGTCTGCTATATTCTCCGTCTTTCAGGACTGCAAAGGCGTAGTTGCCGGGCTTGAGTTCAGCCTTGCCAAACATCGGGGTGCTCCGTCAGAATCCCGTTTGCAAATTATAATAATGTTATCCTTTCACTGGCTCGCGGTCTTGAAATATCTGCTCAGCATTTCGCCAGGGCCTGATGGCGGCGCTTCGGACTTTTCCTTGTCTGAAAAACTGACATAGCTTTCCAACTGCTGGCATTTGTTGCAGTAATGCATCGACTGCGTAATCGATTTGTGGTCTATCATCTCGTGCCCGCACCCGCTACAAACCATGTCTATGTCAAGAGAGAACAGCGCTTGCAACATAAACATTTGAGCGTGCAGTTGCCATACAAACGACTGCCGGGCAGTTTTATTGCGTTTTATCTCGTGCTCAGGCATAACTTTTGCATGAATCCTCTGCCGTCTGCCTAGGGTTTTCTCTTTTATCCGACTTATCAATCAGAATTACGTTTATTAACACTGGGCTGGAACCTGAAGGGGTATGCACAAATTCGACGAGCTTGACATGAGGATCCTGTCCGAATTGACCAAGGATGCCAGCATATCGGTACCGAGGCTTTCAAAGAAGTTGAACGTGAATGCTTCCGTGCTGTACAGCAGGATAAAACGCCTGACAAAGCGGAATCTTGTGAAAAAGTTCACGGTTATAGTCAATGAAAACATGCTGGGGATCAATGTCAAGGCCACCGTCGGAATCAACCGCGACCCAAAACTAAAGGAGCCCATCCATGGCGAGCTCCTCAAGATTCCTGAAGTTCGCTCGCTTTCTGAAGTCACGGGAAGGTTTGACATGATAGTGAGCGTGAGCGCGCATACGCTTGAAGAGCTCCATAACGTTGTCATCGAGAGGATCGGCAAAATAGAGGGAATACAAAATACGGAGACCTTTGTGGAGATGCAGCGGACCGAAAAGGAGCCGCTCTACACCGTCCAGATTTCCTCCATCAGTCGTTAGCGGAACCATCAGATGTTTTATATAGCGCACAGGAGGAGTAAATCGTAAAATGGCTCTGGTGCAGCGCAAGATCACCGAAATGATCCAAACGCTCAGGCTGGCAAAAAAGACCAGCAGGGAGGACTATTCCCAGCACCTCCGTCTTGTGCTCATGGGAATGATAGCCGTCGGCGGCATCGCCTTCGTCATCAAGCTGATAGCAGAGTTCCTTACGCTAGGGACGAGGTTTGGCTAGCAAACGATAGCGTTAAAATACCTTCTAGTCTAAATTTTCCATCATGGAGAGTAAAGCAGACGGGAGCAACTCGGTTACCCACGTCTCTTCAAAGACATGGGATACGGAAGTGTTAAGATCAGACGTTCCGGTTTTCGTGGATTTCTGGGCGGAGTGGTGCGGCCCTTGCAGGATGGTCGGGCCCGCGGTGGAGCAGATTGGGCGAAGTATGAACGGAAAGCTAAAGGTAGCAAAGCTGAACGTTGACGAAAACCAGGAAATTGCAATGAAGTACGGAATTCGATCCATCCCGTCACTGCTGCTGTTCAAGGGCGGCAAGGAAATCGGGAGGACAATCGGCGCGGCGCCAAAGGAAACCTACGTAAAGTTCATCGAGAGCACGCTGGCAAAGTCCTAATTTTTTTCAAGTGACGAAAGCATTAATACGGTATTTTGTCTGTCAACTCAAGGTACCGTCGATTGGGAAAGAAGGAACTGGCAGCGCTCTTTTCGTCAAATCCTGACAAATACTACAGAGTAGAGCTATTTGACAGGATGGGCTTTGCCCGGCGAAAATGCGGGCGCTGCGAAAAATTCTTCTGGACGCTCGATCAAGGTAGGGAATACTGCCCCGATCACGAAAGGTACAGCTTTATCGGCAGGCCTCCTACTTCAAAAAAACTCGATTACGTCGGGGCCTGGAAGGCCACCGAAGAATTCTTCAAGTCGAATGACCACTCGGTTGTGAGGCGATATCCGGTCGTCTGCCGATGGCGGGACGACCTCTATTTTACCATCGCATCGATCGTGGATTTTCAGCGCGTCGTGGGAAGCAAGGTTGTCTTTGAGCTGCCTGCGAATCCTCTTGTCGTGCCGCAGATGTGCCTCCGGTTCAACGACATTGAAAATGTGGGCCTGAGCGGCAGGCACTACACGGGGTTTTGCATGGTCGGCCAGACCTGCAACGCTGACGCGGAGGGCGGATACTGGAAAGACCGGTGCATCGATCTCGACTTTGGAATGCTGACCAAGGGCCTCGGAATAGCGTCTGAAGAGATCACGTTTGTCGAGGACGTCTGGATGGGGGCCGGAGCTTTTGGATATTCGCTCGAGTTTTTTGTACGCGGGCTAGAGCTCGGCAACGCCGTCTTTACCGAGTTCGAGGGCAATGAAAACGAGTACCGAGTCATGCCGAACCGGATCATAGACATGGGCGCCGGGCTCGAGAGATTTTCCTGGATCACCAACGGAACGCCCACGAGCTACGACTGCTGCTTTGGTCCCGTGATCAGCAGGCTATTGGAAATCACGGGGACCGACGGTGACCAGCAGATCCTGTCAAGGTACTTTGAATCCGTGTCGTCAAAGCTCGATTCCGTGGGAAACATCAGGGAGCTGAAGTCGCTTATCGCAGGTGATATGAAAATCGACGAGGAGGCGCTGACCCGAACAGTTGCTCCGTATGAAGCGATCTATACTGTGGCTGATCACATAAGGACTCTTGTGTTTGCAATCTCTGACGGGGCGCTGCCGTCCAACGTCGGCGGAGGCTACAACCTGCGCGTGATTCTGCGAAGGGCGCTTTCAATCATGGAAAGGCTTGGCTGGAGCCGGATAGCGGTGGCAGACATTGCAGAGATGCACATCGACTACTTGAGGGCCATGTACCCCGAGCTGGAAGAACACCGAGGGGACGTAAGGACAATTCTGGAGCTTGAAGCCGCGAGGCATGCCGGCTCCAGGGATCGCATGAATTCTATCGCGACTGCGATGAAGTCCAGCAAGAAGCAGGCAGAGCTGGCTGTCAGCGATCTATTGCGGCTTTACGAGTCGGACGGGATCACGCCTGACTTTTTGCTAGAGCAGGGAGTGATCCAAACCGTCCCGCCTACATTCTACACCAAATTGGCAGAGCTCCACAACGCAAGCCAGGCGGCAAACGTGCAGGCGAACAAGCCGATTGCCGGGATCGAGGGCCTGCCAGAAACACGGCCAATCTACTATGACGACGAGTCAATCAGGGAGTTTGACGCAAAGGTCCTCCGGGTCATAGGTCACCAGTATGTGGTGCTCGACAGCACCGCGTTCTACCCGCGAGGAGGCGGCCAGGAACCGGATACCGGAATGATAAATGATTCCGAAGTAATCGAAGTGACCAAGCAGGCGAACAACGTCATAGTGCATACGGTAAAGGATGCGACTGGACTGGCGGCCGGCCAGACCGTGCGAGGCAGGCTGAACGCTCGCCGTCGCGACCTGATAACAAAGCACCACACAGCCACGCATGTGCTGAACTCTTCGTCGCGAAACACTCTCGGGTCCTGGGTTTGGCAGAATTCTGCGTTCAAAGAGGAATCCTACGGCAGGCTGGACATCACCCACCACTCTGCCCTAACGCGCGATGAGATCCAGAAAATAGAACACAAGGCAAACAGCGTCATCCGTGAGAACCGGCCCGTCATTATCAAGACATATGACAGGGGGGAAGCCGAACATGAATTTACTTTCAGGATCTACCAGGGCGGCGTGGTGCCCACCAGCAACGTCAGGATAGTCAATATCAACAATTGGGACGTGGAAGCGTGCGGCGGGACCCATGTCCGCAGTACAGGAGACATCGGCCTAATCAAGATAGTAAAATCGGAAAGGATTCAAGACGGAGTCGTCCGGATGGAATTTGTCGCTGGCGAGGCTGCAGTAAACTTTATGCAGCAGCAGGAGAGCCAGGTCGCTTTCATCGCTCAAACACTTGGGTCCAGCCGCGAAAAGGTTGTCGAATCGTTTTCCCGTGCGATAGATGAAGGTGAAGCCGCGAAACGAAAAGTCAGGACGATACTCCGCGCAGTCGCCCCCGAAATGGCAAAGAGTGCGTCATCGCAGGCCAAGTCACTCCCGTCAGGCGTTAGGATCTACAGTACTTATGATGAAGAACTCGACGAGGACTATCACATAGCGGTAGGTGAAAAGGCAATCGAGCTAGAGCCGTCGCTGGTCTACGTCACGTTGCTTTCAAAGGGAGAATCGATAAGGGTCATAGTTTTTGCCGGAGAGGCCGCGCGCAAGAAGGTCAAGGCAGGGGCGGTTGCAAAACTACTCTCCAACATACTTGGGGGATCGGGCGGAGGCAACGACCGATTCGGACAGGGAGGCGGACGGATGAAGGAAAAGATCAAAGAGGCCCTCTTGCTGGCGGAACAGTCTGCAAGATAGTGATGCAGAATGAGCGAGAGCGAACGCATTGACTGGAATGGCATAGAGCAAAAATGGAAAAGGCGCTGGGAAGAGAGGAAGCAATTCGAGGCTGATGTCGATAAGAGCAAGAAAAAGTACTTTGTCACGGTTGCCTACCCTTACCCGAATTCTCCGCAGCACATAGGACACGGTAGGACGTACACGCTCGCAGACTCTCATGCACGATACATGCGAATGAAGGGCTTCAACGTCCTGTTTCCGATGGGTTTTCACTATACCGGGACTCCAATTCTGGGCATGTCGCGCAGGGTAGCCGCCGGCGACGCCGATCTGCTCGACACCTTCCATAACATTTACAAGCTCAAGGATGAGGTCATCGCGACTTTTGTAGAGCCTGTCAAGATCGCAAGCTACTTTCACAACGAAATAAAGTTGGGCATGAAGGAGATGGGCTACTCGATCGACTGGCGGCGCGAATTCACAACAATCGACCCTGTCTATTCCAAATTCATTTCTTGGCAGTTCCGCACTTTGAAAAACAAAGGGCTGATAGTCCAGGGGTCGCACCCGGTCGGATGGTGCCCAAACGACCAGAATCCGGTAAGCCAGCATGACACGATGGGAGACGTCGAACCCGACTTTACCGAATATACGCTGGTAAAGTTCAGGGCCGGGGACAGGATCTATCCGGCCGCTACGCTGAGGCCCGAGACGCTCTTTGGGGTAACGAACATGTGGGTAAATCCGGACGCGGTGTACGTTGAGGCATCGGTGGACGGGGAGACCTGGGTGATAAGCAACCAAGCAGCGCGCAAGCTCGAATTTCTCAACCACAACGTAAAGATCATCAAGGAGCTCAATGGTCGAGAACTGGTCCAGACCAAACCTATCAACCCGGTCACGAACTCGCCGGTACCCGTCTACCCCGCATCGTTCGTGGAGCCCGACAGCGGCACCGGAGTCGTCATGTCGGTTCCAGCGCACGCACCCTATGATTACCAGGCGCTGCAGGATCTCGGGGCCAACGAAAAAATTAGGTCCGAGTTTGGTATATCTGAAGTTGCCGAGCCGGTCAAGATAATCGAGTCCGAAGGCTACGAAGGTATTCCTGCAGCAGTCGCGATTAGCAAGGCATCAGGCGCCTCGAGCCAGAACGACGAGAGGTTGGACAGCGCCACGGCTGAACTCTACTCCCACGAATTCTACAAAGGAGTCATGATGGGAAATACTGGAAGGCATGCCGGCACTAGCGTATCTGCTGCCAAGAATGCAGTGAAAGAAGATCTCCTTAAAGCAGGCCTGGCGGGCATGATGTACGAGCTAAATAACAAGCCAGTCAGGTGCCGCTGCGGGGCAGAGTGCGTTGTCAAACTGTTGCGCGATCAGTGGTTCCTTAACTACGGCGACAAAGAATGGAAGGCGCTTGTCCACGAGTGCGCAAACGGCATGGACATAGTCCCTCAGGAAATCAGACAAGAGTTTGACTACGTCATTGACTGGCTGCGCGAAAGGGCCTGCGCCCGCAAGACTGGCCTTGGGACAAAGCTCCCTTGGGACCCGGAATGGATTATCGAGAGCCTTTCTGATTCGGTCATATACATGGCGTACTATATCATCGCAAAGTACATCAAGTCAGGGGAGATTTCGGACGCCAGACTCGACGACTCATTTTTTGACTATGTTCTGTTGGGAAGCGGAAGCGCCGATTCGATATCCCGTGAGTGCGGAGTGCCCGTTGAAACGATAGAGCAGCTGCGGAATGAGTTTTCTTACTTTTATCCTGTGGATTCTAGGCACTCCGGCCGGGATCTCGTCCCCAATCACCTTACCTTCTTCATCTACAATCACGTCGCGATATTTGGGCGGGAGAATTGGCCAAAGCAAATAGTCGTCAACGGCTCTGTGCTAATGGACGGCAAGAAAATGTCCAAGTCGCTCGGAAACATCATACCACTGAGGGCCGCCATCAGAGAGCACGGGGCAGACACCATTCGGCTTGCAATGCTTGTTTCTGCAGAAATCCTTCAGGACGCCGACTTTTCATTCGACGCGGCAAGAGGCATAAAGTCAAAACTCGTGGGACTTTTCGAAATGGCCGCAAAATGCTCTGGAGCGAATGAAGGTTCCGCCATCCATACCGAAGACAGGTGGCTCTTGAGCAGGCTTCAGCGCATTATCGCCGACACCGGCGCGTCGATGGAGCGGCTGCGCATGCGTGAGGCAATTCATCACGTTCTTTACTCCATCGAGCAGGACCAGCAGTGGTACTTGAAGAGGGCAGCCGCCAGGGGCTCAGGCGCCAACCTCGCAACTCTTTCAACGTGCCTGGAAGTGCAGGTTAGGCTTCTTGCACCATTTGCACCATTCTGCTCTGAAGAAATCTGGGAGAGGCTTGGCAAGTCTGGCGACATCACCTCCGCAGGTTGGCCCTCACCTGACGCAGGGGCCGTCAATCTGATTGCCGAAGAAACAGAATTTCTGGTGTCCGCCCTTCTCGCCGACTTGCAGGGAATAATAAAGGTGACCAAAATTGCGCCGAAAAAAATACTGTTCTACACTTGCGCTAGCTGGAAGTCTCGAGTGTATGGGTCAGTGCTCGCCAAAGTAGTTCAGGGAAAAACGAACTTTGGTGAAATCATGAAGTCACTGCTCTCGGACCCGCTTACTGCGCAGGCAAAGACAGATCCAAAACTTGTGCAGAAAATAATGGAAGATATTCTTTCATCGCCCTTGGACGCTAGAAGTAGGCGGCTCGAGCTGCAAGGATTTGACGAAGCAGCAGCGGTGCGCGACGCAACATCACTGATATCACTGGAGAATGGGCAGGCCGAAGTCCTAGTGTATATAGAGGAAGACGCCGCCAGATACGATCCAAAGCAAAAGTCAAAGTTCGCGCGGCCATTCAAGCCCGCCATCTATATGGAGTAGTTGCTCAAGCCAAGGCCGGATAAGCGATTCTCGACTCGTTAACGTGCCCGTCTCTTTGCGACAATCGATGCGGCCATGTAAAGGACAAAGCCACCCACCGCCATTGCAAGGCCGTACAGCGAAAACGCGTCCCTTTCAAAGTATTGACCCAGACCTACAACAATGGCACCCAATATGAGAAGGCCAATTCCTGCCCGGGCTGCGCCCGGCATCTGAACCTTCTTTTTTGAGGGCAATTTACGCGATGTTGGCGCGGGCGCCGCTAGATATCCCTTTGGTGAGGGTAATTGTCAATCTTTTTATTGCATTTGCTGGCTTCTGTGGATGGCGGCATTGAAGATAGCAGTAGCCGGGATCGGCGTTGCAGGGGCATACCTTATGAACAGGCTTGGAGATTCTCGCGACATCCAGGTCGTTGGGTTTGAGCGTATGCCGGAAGCCCAGCATGATGCTGTCTGTGCCTGGGCCACCTGTGAAAATGTAATGTCCGGCCTT
>DATEEE010000245.1:0-5752 GCA_035281285.1 Nitrososphaera sp. | reverse complement strand
GCAAAGCACGCCAGAAATGTTCCACTGCGGCATCGGTCGGTACCTAAAAGAAGTCAAGGCCGTGCCGCAGAGCGCACAGTTGGTCTCGTTCGCCAAATCGCTCTTTCGGAGTGTAGCACTGCGGGGGAATAAATATTATTGCAGATCCCTGGCGGTGTAGACATTGTGTGACATGCAAAATGGGCAGATGAGTGCAAACGACGCGCTCTCGTCTAGTTCTGTTGAAATCTCTTGCCTTCCGGTGTCGACCGGCGGTGCCAGAAACATCTTTGAGCAGCTCTTGCACGCGACTTTCTTCTGACCCACATTTTGGCATTAGCCGTCTGGCATATAGCAGTTGACCTATAAGAAATTAATATGGGTAGGGAAATAGCCGATACCAATGGGAAGGGCAGGCATAATCGCGTTTCCTGTAATTCTTGTCTTGGGCGGCATCACCGGCTACCTGACGTATGATAATTTCACAAAGGCCACTCCGGACCCGGGAGTCATAGAATCGCCGTACTGGAAGCCGCTTTCAGCGTCGCCGGAGCCCGTGGAAGCAGAAAAACCCTCTGCGCCTGTTGACGAATCCCAGTTTTCCAAGGTTGTGACTATCAATATCCTGGAAGGCTCCGTCACACAGGGAAATCCAGACTATGAGCCTGATGCTGCCGTTGCTACGCAGGATGCCCTGATCACATGGGTAAACCAGGACAGCACGCTGCATACCGCTACCAGCGGCACTGGGCTGAGCGACCCTGAATCAGCGATGTTGTTTGACTCGAAATTCCTCGGTCCCGGAGTGGAGTTTAGTATTCCGGCCGCAGACATTGGACCCGGCGAGCACCAGTACTACTGCATGGTGCACCCATACATGGTGTCAACCCTCACTATAGAATAGCGTGCGTTCAAAGCGGGCTGAAACGGTCAAGTGGCAGTCCTGGACGCAAGAACGCTAATCTTCCTTCTGCCTGATTGCAACAAGGGTTTTATCTCGCAGGGGATCGACATTACGTGTGTACCGTCGCTACACCCTGGACGAGGTCAAGCGCAAAATAGTTGACGCCCTCCAGACAGCCGGGGGAACCGGCTTGTCGGGGGTCGAACTTGCGGAGCGGACGGGCACCAACCGGATGACAGTTACAAAGTATCTGGACGTTATGAACGCGATGGGCCTGGTCAAGAAGAAAAAGATAGGCCCTGTCAACGTCTGGGTTCTTGAAAGCGGCGTCGGGGAAATCGAGTTTCCGATAAACTATGTGCAGGTGCAGCAAAAGGTCATTGCGTCGTTGCTCGGAGGCGACGAAGAGCAGGCGCGCAGGGTCTTGCTGAGCGTGTTAGATTCAAACGTGGACGCGGTGAGGGTGCTCACCGAAGTCCTGATCCCGGCGGCCAACACGGTCGCAGAGTTGTACAGCAGGGGGAGGCTGGGCAAGACGGAGAGGGCGTTTCTTCTTGGCCTTTTGCTCGAGCTAGTCGATACGGTAAAGTTCAGCGCGCATGTTCCAGAGAAAAAGTCAAACGCAAATGCGCTTTTTGTGGCCGGCTCGGAGGACAGAGTCCTGCTTGCCAAATGTGCCGCGGTTGCATTTCACGCGCAGGGCTGGAATTCTACGTACCTGGGCAACGTCGAAGAAGAGATAGACCCGTTCTTTGACATGGACTTCCAACGCTACGTTTCGCGGCTGTGGAGCAACAGACGGGGACTCATGATAATCTGCATTTTTTCATCAGGAGAAGGGTCGATCCGATTTCTGGTCTCTGCTTCAGGTGCACTGAAGGGCAGACTAAAGGGAGAGCTACGCATCGCCATATCCACAACCCCAGAACTGCAGGAGAGCGAAGAGGGTTACGACTATTACGCAAAGGATCTAGGTTCACTCGTGGGATGGGCAGAGCGCCAATATATCGCGAAATAGGTGGTTACGCCTGCTGAAGCGGGATTGGAGTTATCGGCGGCGCGCCGGGCACGATTGACTGAATTACAATCGTGATTATTATGCCAATCACTGCAAAGACAATGGTTGCCAGAACCGCTATAGCAAATGCCCTGAGCCATCCGGTCTCAAAGCCCTTCTTGAAAACACCAATCCAGGCAACGAATGCAATCAAGAACGCAATTGCTACAAGCAGGCCGGATTCTCCGAATGCCACTGATAGGACGGCCATGGAAACAAAGAACACAACCGCGTAAACCACAGGGCCAACAGCGGTGACCAGCATCGCCCGGGTAAAGCGCGCTTTTCCCAAAGTTAGGACTTTTGCGGCAATCCAGACGGGTATCGAGACTAGCACCCACAGAACGAGGAGGCCAATAAGGACTGCGAGCACTACCGCGACAAGTTCGCCGCCCAGTTGGAGCAGGAGCTGGTCAAGCAACGTTCATCGTACTGATTTTACAGGATTTAAGGTATTGCCATTAACAACAAGCCACAACATGAATGATCCAGACCCTATGCTTCAAAGTCGATGGTCAACTTTTGGGAAAAAGAGGTGTACTCCTGATGCGAAAAGATCGCATTACCCGTATCAAGGGTGCACCCTGCCAGCGCTGGGGCCAAGAAAAATTAGGGTTTAGACCTCTACGGTGACGCTGGCTGTGCCTGAAACGCTGCCCACTTTTGCCGTAACGGTGCCGGGAGTTGTCACTGCGATCGCGCTTGACGCCCTGAATTCAGCAGCAGTGGCCGATAACTCATCCAGATCTCCAAGGGCAGCGGGATCGAGCGACCATTCAAAGTCCGCCCCGGTTACCAGGTTGCCAAAAGAGTCACGCGCTTCCGCCGTGAATGTAGCCTTGCCTCCGGGGCTTACGGTTGCTGACGTCGGAGATACCGTGACAAGGGCCACTGCGGCAGGCCTCACGTCGAACAGGTTGCTAACCCCAGACTTGCCAGAACCCGTGGCGCTCACCGTGACGTTCTGCGCAGCGTTGTACATCGTAACTGCGAATGTGTGCTGGCCGCCATCGGCTGCGGAATAGTTATGCGAAGTCGGGACGAATTGGGTGCTGTTGCCCGCGGGACTAGCCCCGTTATTCGTGCCAAGGGTCACATTGCCCGCAAAGTCAGTCTTCAGGTTGCCAAAGGCGTCCCGAGCACTCACGATCACATTGAACTGCACCCCCGCGGTCTGGTTTGAAATCTGGCTTATGCCAAAGTGGTGGAGGGCGCCTGCGACTACTTCGAATTCATTAGAATCGCCATTTTTGCTTGGAGACGACATGTCAGCTGCCGTTATAACTACGTCGTCGTCGGCCTCGGTGATGTTGACGTTGCCGGTCCAGATGCCGTTCGAAAATCCAGTCGAGACGGTCATGTTAAGCGACCCTGTCGAGTCGGTGAGCAGCATAGGTCCGGAATAGCTCGCTATCATGTGGCCTGAAGCGTTCACTGCTCTGGCGGTTATCTGGAAGTTGCTGCCAGCGGTTTGAGGGCTGGAAATGTTTGCTATGACAAAGTGGTCAAGAACGTCGGGAGTCTCTGGGTTTATCGAAATGAAGGACATGTCTGACATGCCGCCGGCAGAGGCTGTCAGGTTCAGTTCGACATCCTGTGTGATCGAGGAAGATGCGGTAAAGTTCGCCTTGTTGCCGGTCGTTGCGATGGAACCAAAGTTCTGAGTTGAGAGTGCCCAGCCAAACGTCAGACCTGAGAGTTCGTTTCCGAACTTGTCAGTGGCCTTTGCCGCAAAGCCGGCCTTTTCGCCTGGACCGATCGTCACTAGAGCGGGGCTCAGTTCGACCTTTGCCAGTGGACCAGCCGTGACTGAAAAGGCGTTGCTCTCGCCAGATTTGCCCGTCGCGACGTCCGTGAATTTTACCTTGTCAGACGAGATGGCCTCGGTGATGTTCAGAATTCCCTTGAAGACACCATCCTTGAACTTTGGCGTGATCACAGGCCGGACGCTTTCAGTAGTATCCGTTATCTTGGCCTTTTCTTCGTAGCTCTTTAACAAAGTGCCGTTTGCCATGTGCGCAGTTACCGTGACATTGATGCCCGCTCCCGCAACTACTGACGATGGGATTGCGCTGACCAAAAAGTGGCTGAGGTCAGAGCTGCCGGGCGGCGGATTCGGACCTCCAGTAATGCCATCTATCTTGCCTGACATGTTCACAAGGAGAAACTCTTTTCCCAGCTTGCCAGACGGAAATACAATGATCTTCCACGAGGAATCGGTCAGCTGGCCCAGGACTAGGGCTCTTAATTTGAACTTGCCCAGGTCGCTGCCATCTTGGTCGACTGCATGCTTGCCAGCGATGTGAATCAGGCCGGATACAGCATTTCCGCGCGGATTCTTGAAGAAAATAATGATTCCCTTTGCATCGATAATATCGTACTCGCCTTCGCCTTTTAGCTCGACAGTGCCTGTCGCATGGAAGCGAAGGTGGTTGCCTTCCTCCCGGATGACCGTCGCCTGGAGAACTAGAGAGGCATCGGTGAACGGTCCGTCCCGGCCGTCGCGCTTTGCAATTGCTGTGCCATTCGCAGCCAATTCAAAGTCGCCGAGAGCCGCGGGGACAGGCTTGAGCATCGGCGAATTGCCAATTCCTTTGCCCTTTCCGCTGTTTGACCTGTCATCAGGCTTGCCCTTGTCCTTTTCTGGCTTGTTGCCGTTGCCATTGCCCTTGTCGTGATCCGGCTTGTGATGATCCGGAGTTATTGCACTGCCGGCGCTGCTTGGGAAAGGAGCAGCAAGCGCAGCAGTCGCGCCGACTGACGATACGAGGATAAGCACGAGTGCTACGGAAGCTATCAAACTAGACTTCACTGAAAGATTCTTCATGAGAACACGAGACCATGATTATTCTAAAAAGGAATCCGCATTCCTGGCATAGAATCAAGCTCCACCCGCCGTTCCAATTTTCCCAGTTACAGGGACTGTGCCTCCCAAGTGGAAAGCCCGCTGGCGGTCGTTTCTAGAGCCACTCGAACTGGACGGGGCTGTAGACCTTCTTTCGCGCATCTTCGAGGCTGCTCCGCTCTATTATCATCCCCTGAGTCTTAAGCTCGTCAACAGCGCTCTGGACGGTCCTTCGTGGGAGGTTGGTCATGTTCATGAGCTCAACTTGGTCTATAGGGTGCTTTGATCGGATCACAAAGTAGACGAATTTTGCCGCCGGGCTACCCTCGGGGGTCTTGCGAAGATGCGCCACGCTGAATGCAGCCTTTGTGGGGAACCCCCTTCTCTGGGATTCTACCGACGATACAGCTTCTAGCCTGACCTCTGCAAGGTTTACGCGCTGCCCAAACTCTGCGATTAGGGACGACTGCTGCGACTCAAACGGGGCTTCAAAGATAAATGTATGCGGCGGGAATTTGGCCGTCAGCGCGCCCACATAGTTCCACCTGACGCCGGCTTTTTCATCGTAGATCCCCACGTGAAAGCCCTCGTTTGCTTCGAGCACGATCTTGTCCGAACCGAGCTTTACTCCCTCTTCAATCTTTAGCAGCGTGTCGTCGAGGGAGAGCTGGTGCCTGGGATCTTTCTTGCCGACTTTCCACTGAAAATCCAAGTTCTTTGCGAGGACAGAGTCGGTTATCTTTTTCTTTTGATCAAGATTCAGGTCGGCACTGTTTTCGCCTATTTCAATGATGTCAAAGCCCAGCTTGGCGGATTCGTCCACAAAGCGGTCGAACGAGTTCTCGGCTATCATGTACTCTGAGATGGTGCTCCCTGTTGAAACGCGTACGTCAAAACTGTGGTAGAACTCTATTTTTTTCTTGAGGGTGCCCTCCGGTATTAGAAGTGGAAGGACGCCGTAAATCTT
>DATEEE010000244.1:0-7230 GCA_035281285.1 Nitrososphaera sp. | reverse complement strand
GTTGCCCATCTTGTATTGAAAAAACTGGAGCGCGACGGGTCAAATGGCAACGTGGTCATTGACGGAATTCGCAGCATCCCAGAAGTCGAAGTGCTAAAGCGCGTGGGCCACGTGAAACTGCTTGCGATCCACGCATCGCAGGATACTCGGTTCAAGCACCTGAAAGATAGAGGAAGGTCCGACGCACAGTCGAGCAGCGACGAGTTTGCCGGCAGGGACAGGCGCGAGCTATCGGTCGGGATCAGCGAAGCCATCGCGCTTGCCGACGAGACTGTTTCAAACAACGAGCTTACCCTTGCGCAGCTCAAGGAGCGCGCGTGTGGGATAGTGGACGAATGGCTCAAGGAGGCCGCTGACCGCAAGTGAAGCGCCCCACCATCGGCTCTCCGGTGGAGATCAAGGTCGAAGCGGCCGTCAACCCTTCTGAGGACGCAGAAAAAGTAATCGCCGCGATTGAAAACGTGGTCGAGCGCTGCTCGCCCGAGTTTCGTTACGGGAGCAGGGCAATCGGCAGGACACAGGGTACGGAGCCACTGGCTCTTATTTATGAGCAGGTCCGGTCGCGTTCGGCGATGGGGGTGCTCCGGAGGATGCTCATGGACAACAGGTCTGCTGACAGCACGTGGTTTTACCTTAACAAGCAGGCGGCAGCCGCCGGCATTGCAGCGGTTATTGAGGATGAGCAGGAATCCCCGCTGGGTCCCATAAGGATAACCATAACCTGTGAAGAGCTTGATACTCTGGTTGACTGGCTCGTTCCCGAGACCTAGGCCCAGATAGGCAGTGGAAAGCTTCTTTTACCCCCGTTCGCTAACGGGCATCATGGAAGCGTATTGCGTGAAGTGTAAAGCCAAGAGAAACATGAAGGATGAGAAGAAGGTTACAATGAAAAACGGCAAGCCGGCTACCCAGGGTATCTGCACCGTCTGCGGAACCAAAATGTTCAGGATAGGCAAGTAGTATCTTTTTTTCAATTTTTTTGATAGACATAATACCTTCTGGCGTTCATCTTTCTTCGCTTGATAAAGATTAAGAACCTTGTAAAGTCGTACGGCAGCATTGTAGCCGTAGACGGGCTTACCCTTGACATTGATGAAAACGAGATCTTTGGGCTGCTTGGTGCAAATGGCGCCGGCAAGACCACCACTATCCACATGCTTGCAACATTGCTTCGGCCCACTTCCGGCACCGCAACTGTGAACGGCTATGACATAGTAAGCCAGCCTGCAAAGGTACGGTCAAGTATTGGCATTGTGTTTCAGGCGCCGAGCAGCGACGACATCTTGACAGGCTATGAAAACCTGCAGCTACACTCAATGTTATACAGCGTGCCGCGGCACGAAAGGAAGAACAGGATACAGCAGGTCCTCGACCTTGTTGGGCTTGCAGACCGCAAGGACGACCGTGTAAAGACTTATTCCGGCGGCATGCGGCGCAGGCTCGAGATTGCAAGGGGTCTGCTGCACAAGCCGAAGGTTATGTTTCTCGACGAGCCTACGCTCGGGCTCGACCCGGCAAGCAGAGAGGTCATGTGGAAGTACGTACGGAGGTTGGTAGACGAGGAGAAAGTTACAGTGATTTTGACGACGCATTACATGGAGGAGGCCGACATGCTCTGTGACAGGATCGGGATTATAGACAAGGGCAAGATCATCGCTCTTGACTCGCCGTCCGCTCTAAAGGCCGGGCTCGGTGGAGACATTATCAGGATAAAGACCAGTGATCCCGGCGCGCATAAAATTGCATCTGGTTTGGAATTTGTCCGCAAGGTCGAGCAGGTCAACGGCTATCTAGTCCTGGCTGTGGAAGACGCGAAAAAAGCGCTGCCGGTGCTGCTACAAAAGATGGATGCCGACTGGGCAGAATTTGCAAGCCCTACCCTGAACGACGTTTTCATACAGATCACCGGCCGCAAGATGGACAAAGAGCAGGCTGAAGGGGGGTTCATGGAGAGGTATGCAAAGTACGACTAGTGGCGTCGAGTCGCATCTTGCAAAGCTGTATGCGCTGTGGCTGCGCGAGTTCAAGGTTTTCCTGAGGGAGAAGAGCAGGCTCGTAGCGTCGACGTTTACCCCGATACTCTGGCTATTCGTCATTGGCTCTGGACTCGGGGCAGCCAACCCCTCTACGATCCCAGGCGTGGACTACCAGCTATTCATATTCCCCGGAATCGTGGCAATGTCGATAATTTTCAGCTCTGTCTTTTTCGGCTCGTACATTATCTGGGACAGAAAGTTTGATTTTCTAAAGAGCGTGATGGTCGCCCCAGTCAGCAGGGCAAGCGTCTTTATCGGAAAAACCCTCGGCGGAATGACCACGTCGCTCATCCAGGCTTCAATATTGCTTGCAGTCGGAGTCGCGATCGGAGTCCCGTATACCCCTGTGTCGCTGCTGCAAGCTGTGGCAGTCATCTTGCTCATGTCGTTCGGACTGACATCCCTCGGGCTTGCGCTAGGGAGCTACATGTCAAGCCTTGAGGGCTTCCAGATGATCGTGAGTTTTGTTGTCTTTCCAATCTTTTTTCTAAGTGGCGCGCTGTTCCCACTTGACGGGCTGCCAGACTGGCTCGGTGTGCTTACTGCAGCAGATCCGGCCACGTACGGCGTTGATGCATTGAGGCACTCGATGCTTGGAGCAGGCAACAATCCGTTTGAACTTGACCTGGCCGTTTTGGTGGGATACACCGCAGCGCTTGGAGTATTCGGAATCCTTTCGTTCCGGAGAATGAGGGCCGTCTGATTTTTATTTGCGCTGCGAGACTTTGAATTTGTGCCCGGTGAAGAGTATCGCGATCTGGTTATCTGCAACAGCTGCCTGTGGGCCACCTCGCTCCTAAGAGGATCGCACGGATTCCAGAAGTGCCCTATCTGCGGGAATGAAATACTGGACACGATCCCGGTAGGCGATTACGAAGCCTACACACTTGAGATCAAGAACAAGAACGTGGAAATCGAGTTCAAGAAGGAAAAATAAACGGCACAGCCGGGCCTAAGTGGGCGGTCCGGCCTTGCGCGCCATTTCAGGGTGTCGCTCCCGGTTGTGCCGGTCTCGTTCCTCGTTGCTCGCGAATGACTGGCCACAGGCCGAGCATACGAAAGTCTTTTGATTCTGTGACATTGTAAATTCGCGTCTGTTATTTCTTATATGGATTTGAGACCAATTTTCTGTAAGAATCAATGGCAATATGCTGCGGACTGTCATTTTCATGGAGTTTTGTGAGTTGTTCGGCCCTTCTGTACATTTAAAAGAGGATGCACGAACTGGTTTTCGAGGGATCGTAGTCTAGCTTGGTCTAGGATGTCAGAGGCTGCAAAACAGCCGACGAGCCTGGGGCGCTGGAGATCGTGGGTTCAAATCCCACCGGTCCCATGAACTTTGTTCGCGGACAATATTCATGAACAGAGTTTGCAATTGGAGTCCACTTTTCGAAGCGCTATCGGCACGGGGACCACCGGTCCCACTACGATAACGGTTCGTAAATTGACTGACAGTCCCTTAACTTCTAGAAGTTCGGCTAAACTGTTTATGTGCGAGTGAACAGCATCCGCAATAGTCAATATTTGGTCGGCCACGAAAAACACATTCGCTTTTCTGGCCGAAGGAATAGTACTTTATGATTCAAGTAATTTCCGCAAACATCCAATATGGCAACCCAATCGTGACCGAACTATCTCAGTGATCTGCACTAAATCATACCGTAGCTATGGTTTGCAGGCGGCGCAAAACGATGAGAAATGGGGGGATCCCCCATGTCTACTAACTCTCGCAGTTGACTTCCGTATCTGGATCGCTGGTGCAGCTGTCAGAGTCACTCGACCCTCCATCGATTGTGTCGTTGTTTACGAGACCGTCCGTGCCGTCGATGGTATCAGCTCCAGGGTGGCCAAACATCTTGTCGTCGCCAGCTCCTCCGACAAGGGTATCATCGTTACTCCCTCCATAGAGCGAATCATTGCCATCCTGGCCCTCTAGCAAGTCTTGGCAGGTATCCCCATATAGCTTGTCATGCCCGTTCTCTCCGTACAGCTTGTCGCCCTGAGCTTCGCCTTTCATGATGTCGTTGCCGCTGCCGCCGTACATCGTGTCAAATCCGTCTCCGCCGTACATCTTGTCGTTATTGTTTCCGCCGTAGAGGATGTCGCCATGGCCCTGACCATAGATTGTGTCTTCGCCATCGTCGCCGTAGATAATGTCGCTGCCGTCACCGCCGCATATGACGTCGTCTCCTCCAAGGCCGTCGATAATGTCCCTGCCACCCTTGCCGTCGATCACGTCTGGGCCGTCTGTGCCCTCTATGTCGTCAGAACCACTCGTACCAACTATTGTGGCAGCAAGCCCGGCGCAAGCGCCTTCCGACGAGGCGATAGCACCCCAGTCAGGACCCTGGTCATAGCTCGCATCGTTGCTAAGGTTTGACTGAGCACTTCCGTCTGCGTTCATTACGTGCACCTCAAAGTTGCCCGCCCTGTTTGATTGGAATGCGATCTTGTCGCCATCTGGGGACCAACTGGGACTTAGGTCGCCAGAAGGGTGATTACTCACGTTCGATTGCCCGCTGCCGTCCGAGTTCATGACCCAGATATCGCCCCCACCACTCCGGTTGGACTGGAATGCTATCTTTTTTCCGTCTGGGGACCAGCTCGGCCCAAAGTCATTGTCAGGGTGATTGCTCAGGTTCACCTGGTTCGTCCCATCGGGGTTCATGGCAAAGATCTCAAAGTTGCCAGTCCTCTCGGACGTGAAGGCGATCTTGGTGCCATCTGGAGACCAGTCAGGCATGAAGTCAGAGCCGGCGCTCGTAGTCAGTCGCTTCAGGCCTGTGCCATCCGCGTTCATTGCGTAGATCTCAAGGTTGCCAGCCCTGCTTGATTGGAATGCAATCTTTTTTCCGTCTGGGGACCAGCTGGTGGACGACCCATCGCCTGTTCCTATTCTCACTTGATTCGTACCATCAGCATTCATAACGTAGATGCCAAAGCCTGCCAGCCTGTCAGACATGAAGGCAATCCTGTTCCCATCCGGAGACCAATCCGGGTCGGTATCGATTGCCGGGTTGTCGCTTAAGTTTTCAAGGCCGCTTCCATCCGGGTTTATGACCCATATTTCTCGGTTGCCTGTTCTGTCGCTGTCGAAAGCGATCTTGCCGTTTGTTCCGGGAAATGTCGCTTCGACCGGCTGGGATAAGACAAAAACTGGAGCTGTGATCCCGGCCAGCAGCAATACCACGGTACCGAGAGCACCAAAAGTTTGTATCGCTTCCAATTTCTTTTCCCTATTAGAAAACCAGCTGTTACTGAATTTTCCGAAAACGCGAAATCGGGACACTCTACTCATTGTAGGCACTCCCTCGACTTTGTGAACGCCAAATCTACACGGTTTGAGTCTCTTGTCATTCCATTGGCATCGAGGAATCTCCCTGTAATTAAGAAACACGAATGCACTGCATTTCACTGCATGCTCTCAATGTAACATCGCGGCTTTTCACAAGCGAATGATTGTGTAAATTAGCATAATTCCGGCTAGCTGGCCGTGGCAAATTCATACCTGGCCATTCAGTGCGAATCAAACTCTTTTCTCGAATTGCTTTGAGCGCAAGGAATTCGATCCCTTTGCCGCAAACCACAGGCTAATAATATGCGAATATTTGGAACGTTTTTCAATCCGTGAAAATCCGCCCGCCTCAACCACAGACTTTAAGAAGTCTAGATCACCTAATACGGTCTTGAAATGAAAGCTGCAGTCTACAGGGAACATAGCAAGGATCCAAGGGAGGTCGTCAAGATCGAAGACGTCGATACCCCAACGCCAGGTTCGAGCGAAGTCCTGATAAAAGTAGAGGCAGCTGCCTACAACTATAACGACCTGTGGGGAATCTGGGGCGAGCCGATAAAGATTCCAATGCCACACATTTCAGGTAGCGACATTGCAGGAACTGTCGTCGAAACGGGAGACAACATTTCAGGGAGAATAAGAGTTGGCGACAGAGTGGTTTCCTACCCAAACCTTACCTGCAGGGTCTGCTACGAATGCACTTCCGGAAGGGAGTACGACTGCTTCAGCAGGCAAGTCTGGGGTTTCCAGACTGGTCCGCTTTGGGGAGGATTCGCCCAGTACACGCACCTGCCCGAGGTCAACGCGATAAAGCTCCCCGATGGGGTTTCGTTTGTTGATGCGGCAGCGATTTCAATGGTAGGAATGACGTCGTGGCACATGCTGGTAACAAGATCTAACATCAAGCCGGGCCAGAAAGTTCTGATAATGGGCGGCGGGAGCGGCATGGGAATCGCTGGAATCCAAATTGCAAAGCTATTCAATTGCGATGTCGTTGCCACTGCGGGCAATGCAGAAAAGATGGAAAAGTGCATCGAACTCGGCGCGGACCACGTGGTCAATCATAGAGAGGAGGGCTGGCACAAGAAGGTCCGACAATGGGCTGGAAAGGATGGAATTGACATTATCTACGAGCACATCGGCAAGACGGTGTTCCCGCAGTCTCTAGGACTTTTGAAGATGGGAGGAACGCTGGTTTCCACCGGCGCGACTACGGGTTACGATTCTCCTATCGATCTGCGCTACCTCTTTTTCAGAGGCATCAATCTGCTCGGCGCAACTCAGGGAACAAAGGCAGGGTTGGAAGAAGTGATCCAGTGGGTCAGCCGCGGCAAAATACGATCGGTGATAGACACAGCCCTTCCTTTCTCCGAGATGGTCGAAGGACATGTCAAGATGGCAGACTCCCAGCTCTTTGGTAAAATAGTGACTACCCCTCAAAAGCTCTGACAGAACTATCTAGTGTTGCTTTCGGAAAGACGCTTGCTGCTCCTTTCTAACTTGATTTGAAAGCGATACTTGTTTGCATGTCTAGGACGCCAAACTTTTCAATTGTAAAGTCGGGTTGCTAAATAAGCCCCGATCTATCAGGCACTTATGACACAAACAGAAAATGTGAGTCAAAGTCTCCTGATGCATCCGAACCGCTGGAAGGCACTGGTCCTACTTTCGCTGGCGCAGTTCCTCGTGATTCTGGACACCTCAATCATTGGAGTGGCGCTTCCCACCATACAGGAACAATTTGGGTTTTCGCAGTCGGGCCTGCAATGGATATTTAGCGCATATGTAATTGTCTTCGGGGCTTTGCTCCTGCTCGGTGGAAGGCTATCTGACATACTGGGGCAGCGAAAAATCTTTGTGATTGGCTTTGCGATCCTGACAGCAGCATCGGTTCTCGCA
>DATEEE010000243.1:0-2227 GCA_035281285.1 Nitrososphaera sp. | reverse complement strand
TCAGTCTTATCCGCCACGCGGAGCGCTGAGTCTATTGTGGCGGGCGTCGTCCCCCAGTCTTCATGCAGCTTGAGCCCACAGGCGCCTGCTGCGATCTGCTCCAGCAGGCCGGGTGCGAGCGCGTCGTTACCCTTGCCAAGCAGCCCAAAGTTAAGTGGGAGCTCATCCAGGGCTTCGAGCATTCTGTGGATGTTCCACGGGCCCGGCGTGCATGTGGTTGCGTTCGTGCCGTCTGCAGGGCCAGTCCCCCCTCCAATCATGGTAGTGGTTCCGCTGCATATCGCCTCGATCGCCTGTTGGGGCGAGATAAAGTGGATATGTGTGTCTATGGCCCCCGGAGTGCATATCGTGTGCTCGCCAGAGATCACTTCGGTCCCCGACCCCACCAAAAGGTTGACGCCGTCCATCACGTTTGGGTTGCCAGCCTTGCCGACTCCCGCAATCAGCCCATCCTTGATTCCAATGTCCGCCTTTACGATCCCAATTTTAGGATCCATAACCACGGTGTTTGTTATTACAAGGTCCAGGGAGCTCCTGCTGGTCAGGCCGCTTGCCTGTCCCATTCCATCACGCGCACTCTTGCCGCCGCCAAAAACCAGCTCGTCGCCGTACGTGAGCAGATCCCGCTCGACCTCTATGATCAGCTCTGTGTCCGCGAGCCTCACCCTGTCGCCAGTGCTAGGCCCGTAGAGGTCCACGTATTTCCTGCGCGGGATCTCAAGCACCCGCAAAACCCCTCTTCTTTGCCTTTGCCAGGGCCGACTTTCTCTTTGCTGCCAATCTGCCGTTCACAAGCCCCGAAAACCCATAGACGATTTTCTTGCCGCCGTACTCTACTAGTTGAACTTGCCTAGTTTCGCCGGGCTCAAAACGCATCGAAGTCCCCGAGGGAATGTTTAGCCGGAACCCGTAGGCCGTGCCCCGAGGGAACATTAGCGCCTTGTTCACTTCGAAAAAGTGCGCGTGCGACCCCACCTGGATCGGCCTGTCCCCGGTATTGCTCACCTTGAGCCTGACGGTTTTTCTGCCTGCATTTGCAAGTATCGGCTTGTCAGAAATGAAATATTCGCCGGGTATCAAGGCGATCACACAATCGGGTCGTGGACGGTGACCAGCTTTGTGCCATCCTCGAAAGTGGCTTCCACCTGAACGCTCTTCACCAGCTCGGGGACTCCGGGCAAAACGTCGTTTCTTGAAAGCACTTTTCTGCCGGCGCTCATCAAGTCAGACACGGACCTGCCATCGCGGGCCCCTTCCACGATATAGTCCGAGATAAGCGCGACTGCTTCGACATAATTCAACTTTAGCCCCCTGGCCCGCCTGCGCCTGGCGACCTCGGCAGCGATAAATACGTACATCTTGTCTATCTCCCTTGGGCTCAGCATCATGATGCTGCTGACTTACTAATTCTCGTATTTATAACTGCCGTACGAAAAGCATAATTTCATGGTTGCGCAAAATTCACACATGGCAATGCCGGCTCCTGCTACGGTCACTTCGATTCTCGGAAACATTTTCACTGAAAAGGCAATGGCGCGTAGCTACCGCAAAAAGCTGGACGGTGGCAATGCGGAGCACCTTTACCTTGCCAGGTTTGAAATGGATCGGTTGAGGCTCAGGCGCAAGACTGACAGGGGAACGGACATTGCGCTTGTCTTAGAGCAAGGCAACAGGCTGCGCCATGGAGATGTGGTTGAAATTCCCGGAAGGCATATCGTGGTAATCCAGCTCCCGGAAAAAGTGGTGTCGGTCAGGTTAAATGGCAACGACAGTATGGAAATGGCCAGAGCGGCCGCCCTCGCGGGTCACGCTATCGGAAACAGGCACAGGCCGATCTCCATTGAGGGCCTGACTATTTCATTTCCTGCAATGGCGGATACCGAGCTGACATTATTCAAAAAGCTATTCCACGGTCTCGGAGTCGAGCTTTTTACTGAGGAAAAGGTCTTTTTGCCCACGGTTGAATCTGGAGGCGAGCATCATCACCACTGACGACAGCCACGAGTTCCACCTCATGCGGCTGGCCGACTCTTTCTTTCCCTCCGGCACCTTTGGCATGTCAGGCGGGCTAGAAGCACTCGCAAAGTCCGGAAGAGTGAATGACAGCCAGGGAGTCGCTGACTTTATTCGCCAGCAGATCGAACTTAGGCTGGCCCCTTGCGACTGCAGAATCTTGCTTGCCGTGATGGACGCCGCGCGTGCTGACGATTTGCCATCTGCAGTGGCG
>DATEEE010000242.1:0-13527 GCA_035281285.1 Nitrososphaera sp. | reverse complement strand
CCGAGCTCCATTATCCTCCTTATGTGAGCACCGTGATCGTACTTGAAGCCGCAAAGCCCCTGCGGCGCGCAGTCCGCGTGAGTGTCGATGTGGATCATGCCAATGTTCTTGTGCTTTTTTGCAAAAGCCCTTACGTTGGCAAAAGTAATGGAATGATCTCCTCCGAGCATCACGGGGATTCCGTCGATGTCGAGGACTTCCTTTACTTTGTCAGTCATCCTCCTGTGAGACTCTACGACGTCGCCAGGGGACACGACTACGTCGCCGTAGTCGACCGTGCGGAAGACCCCGAACGGGTCCACGCCGGTTTCGATGTTGAAGTGCTCGTACGGCGGAGATGGGACGGTGGAGGCGGCTCTGATAGCTCGAGGCCCGTACCTGGCCCCAGGACGGATGGTGGTGCCAAAGTCAAAGGGCTCGCCAATAACCGCAATGTCTGGCTTGACCTTTTTGAGCTCTGCCTGGCTCCTTATCCACGGCAGCTTTAGAAAGGTAGGTATGCCCACAAAGATCGGTTCGTCATTGCCCTTGTACGAATCGCCGTAAAATTCCATTCCCATGAGTTTTCATGTTAGTTAATTAGTAAGTATTTTTTAAATATTGCTAAGTGAAGCGTAGTTTACGTTTCGAAATCGGACGCCGCAGAACTACGAACGTAGGATAATGTCGATCGCAAGTACAGCAGTTCCTATGGCCACTGTCATGAGCATGAATGGGAACCCTATCCTGAACCACCGATTGAAACTTATCTTGTGCCCGAATTTTTCGCTGAGTCCAGCGGCAACGACGCCAGCACTCGACCCGATAAGGGTCCCGTTCCCTCCGAAATCGGCCCCAAGTGCCAGGGCCCACCACAGCGGACTGACATCAAAGCCGGCAAATGCCGATGCGATTGCCGGGCTCGTACTCAGGGTTTCAACCAGGGGTATCATGGTGGCAGTGAACGGGATGTTGTCCACGAACGCGCTGGCGATTGCTGACATCCACACGATCACAATGAAAGTTACCCAGGGGTCTCCTCCAGTCAACCTCAGTGCAGCTTGCGAGAGTAGGTCAATCAACCCCGCGTGTTCGGCAGCACCAACCATGACAAAGAGCCCGGCGAAAAAGACGAGTGTCGGCCAATCCACCTCCCGGAAGACTTTTTCTGGGCTGGCCCTTGTGAGCGCGAGTAGCACTGCGGCGCCTCCCAATGCTATCACAGACGGCTCCAGACCCAGTGAACCGTGCATCACAAAGAGGACGATAACTGCAGCGAGCACTACAAACGACTTTTTCAGCAGGCCCTTGTCCTTCAGATAGGCTGATTCATCCATTGCCATTAATTGGTCAAGGTTCTGGACTTGGGCCTTTATCTCCTTTCGAAACATGAACCTAAGTAAGAAGAGAGATGCCGCAAAAGAAACAGCAACTGTCGGACCCAAGTGCAAGATGAAGGTGTTGAAATCGATCCCAGTTGCCGACCCTATCATTATGTTTGGTGGATCTCCTATCAGAGTCGCGGCTCCTCCGATATTAGATGCCAGGGCCTGCGCAAGGATGAAAGGTAGTGGTGAGATTCTGTAGATCCCGAAAACAGCTATCGTAACGGGAACCATGAGCAGGACTGTCGTCACGTTATCGATAAACATCGATACAACGGCTGTGAATGCACACAGCAAAAGGAGAAGCTTCCAGAGGTTGCCTTTGCTGATCTTGCTTGCCTTGATACCGACCCACTGAAAGATTCCAGACTCTGCCATTATGGCAACAATTATCATCATTCCGAAGAGCAATCCGATCGTATTGAAATCAACGGCATCAACGATGAAATCAAAACTCTCCTCAATTTGCAGATCACCGATCGCAATGATAGCTAGGATAATTCCCGCGGCCCCGACAAGCGCTACAGAAGTTCTATGCAGGAATTCAAATGAAAGTGCAGCGTACACGGCCGCCAGAATAAATGCAGAGATTAAGATGCCAGGATGGATGCTTCTTCCTGTGGCAGGGAGCAGAACGAATATCCCCAATGCAAGGGCAGCTATCACCGCAACGCCAATCGCCACATTTACCCGTGACCTTGGGCGACTGGCGACTTCCAAAACCTAGGTGGTTACTAATTGCTTGTATAAATATAGCTCTAGTTACTTGCCCTGCTTGACGAATCGTGCGACAAGATTCCGGACATAGTCTGATACTTCGAGCCCGCTTTCGCCTGCCTTTTCGTTCAGCCTGTCCCAGATTTTCTTGTCTGCCTTTTTGCGCGGGTTAAACACCAGCCTCACCGTCAACAACCCCTTCGGCGCGCCACGCTTGACGCCCGTCGCTTCCATTTCTTCTTGGAGTCGGGATTCGACCGCGGCAGCGACTAGCCTGTCGTGGATGCCAGGCTTGCGAGCTATCCGGATCGCCTCGTACGACGTTATCTCTCCCTTGTCTATTTTTTCCTTCAGAACTTCCGGCAGCGATAGGATGCTCAACCATTCGCTTACCGTACTCTTTGGCAAGCCGTATTTGGTGGAAGTGCCGGTTATCCCGCCACTTGTAGAATCAACAAGTTTTTTCACCATTCTTGCCTTTTCGAGCGGCGAAAGGTCCTTGCGTATGAGGTTTTCGAATAGTGATGCAGCTTCAGCCTCCGCACCTTCGAGTGAGGTGATCACCGCAGGAATTTCGTTCACTCCCTTCCCCTTAAGCGCAAAGTACCTCCTTCGGCCGATCAATAGCTTGTATCGCCTACTTTCGTCATCAAAGCGAACAACAACCGGCTGCAAAAGGTCAAACCTGGAAAGATGTTCTTTCATGAGCTTGTCGGGATTGTCACTTCCAAATTCCTGATCTTTCCGGACATTTTCGTCAGCAACGTCGATTAGCTTCACTGGTATGTTCTTGACCTTCAACGGGGCTTGATTAGTAAATATCTTATTTATTACTATCTCCATGAGTTTCCGTGCAAAGATTTCAAAATTTCGCCGATCTTGTGAGTGAGCAAGTAATATACGCATGATTATTTCTACATAAATGCGTAGTCTACATTTTTTACCCCAAACCTTATATCATTTTTGAACAAAAGCCCGGGGAACATGAAGTATGACTTGAGCGGGCTTTCTGAATCAAAGCAAGCTATGATCAAGACCGCCTACCTAAGTTATTACATCTCTATGTATAACGCCGTGAGCAAAGAAATCGGATTCGGAGACGAATCTGTCACAGTCGATGAGATATACGAATTCATTCAGGACATGAAGCACGAATCTGGGAATGTCATTCCTGATATTGGAAGGGAGGACATCGGGTACTGCTTCCACGTCCTCCACGTTGCAGGGATCTGTCGGTCGCCTGTTCGACAGTCGAACTTTTGATGTATTTATGACTTCTGCAAGGCTTATATAATTACTATATATATGAAAGCGTATGGTCGTATTTGACGGGTATGGCGCGGCTATCATTGGATTCCTAGTCCTGTCACTCGTTGTCGGTGTACTGACTTCAAGGCTCGTAAAGAAAAGCAGCAAAAGGTACATGGTTGCGGGAAAGAGTCTTCCGCTGTTCTTTATTGCAACAATGCTTGCCGCTCAATCTGTTGACGGCAATTCCTCACTTGGCAATGCAGGGCTCGTATACGCTTTCGGGTTCTGGGGTGGTGCAGTGCTGCCAATCGGACTAGCGCTTTGTCTCTTTTTGACGGGACTCTTTTACGGCCAAAAGCTGAACAAGATGTCGATGCTCACGCTTCCCGATTTCTACTACAGAAGGTTCGGGAAAGCCCCCGAAGGAATATCGAGCATTCTTCTTATGATCAGCTTCACGATTCTCGTGGCAGGAAACTTTGCTGCGACGGGGTACATCCTTTCGACAGTTCTCGATATCGACTTGACATGGGCCATACTTATTGGGGCCGCAGTCGTTCTCGTTTACACCTTCGCAGGAGGTCTCTTTTCGTCTGCTTATACAGACATTTTCCAGATTTACCTCGCGATTATTGCCTTCTGGGCAATCTTCCTGTTCTTCTATGGTGGATACGCGGGGGTCCCATTCGCGGAAATAATTGGAGCTACTCCTCCGGAGTACCTAGACTTTTCGGGACTGACAAGCATCGCAAACGGGGCACTGATAAACTGGGCGGCTATAGCAGCGCTTGGGTTTGGCGACATCGTCGCGCTGGACTTCATGGAAAGAGTTTTTGCCGCAAAGAGTCCAAAGACGGCGCGGAACGGGGCACTTATAGCCGGCGGTCTGACCCTGTTTACGGTGATTCCCACAAGCATGATGGGAATCGTCGCGCTTTTCTTTGTAGGCCAATCGATGATCCCTGATGTAAATCCGGAAGAATTTGATCCATTCCTTTCCTTACCCACACTTGCCACTTGGGAAAAAGTACCATTCCCTATCGGTGCTGCGTTATTGATGGGGGTTCTCGGCGCATCAATGTCCACAGCTAACGGCGGCCTGCTCGCCATCTCAAGCGTGATTTCTAGGAACCTTATTCAGCGCGACATACTCAGGGGCATCAAGAAGCAGCCCGGCATGGAAGACAAGAAGCTGCTGATGACGACCAGGATCGCCACCATTCCTATGATGATAGCAGCGTTCATTCTTGCGTCCCAGCTGCCGCAACCCGGCATCTACCTTGTCGTCGCTTTCGATATCGTTTTCGCCGGTGCGCTTGCGCCCCTCACTCTTGGACTGTTTTGGAAGAAATCAAACATGCCAGCTGCCGTGGCTTCCCTAATCGTCGGGACCGTCCTCAGGCTCGTCCTGTTCTATACGATGCCAGTCGAGTATGCAGGACTAGATTCGATGATACCACCTGTCGTGTCGTTTGCGCTATTTATCGCAGTGGCACTGGCAACCCAAAGGAAGTACCCTGGAGCGGAGAGGCACGGTGTCGTCGACTATGTACCTCCCGAGGAAGATGTCGTCCGAGGAGAAGACCTCAAGGGATATGTGTCTCCCTCAGGCGGTAAATTCGCATAAACTAAATAACTGCCTCCGGGCTCTCTGAATCGGTGCCAAGCAAGGGCTACGCGACGATAGGTCTCAAGCCGGCGGTCCTGGCCAAGCTACAAAAGGACACCGACGAGTTCTATCCCGGCATGTTTCTGCCCAGCGCTCTTATCATAATGATGAATGAGGTAAAGCGGGGATATTATTCAGTTGAAATGCAGAATAGCAAGGCAGACTTTTCAGGGAGGTACACGTCGCTTACTATCAGGTCGGACGTAAAAGAATGGCTCGAAGAGAATTATGCAAAGTTGCAGGAGGAATACGAAAGAAAGTATAGGGCAGGGAGCTTTACGCAGTTTGCCGGAATCTTTATGCTCAATACCTTTGCGTCAAAGGCGGCTGCACAAGGAAATATGGTCAGGCTAAAAGAATCGGACTTTCGTTGGCTTGTCGATGAGTACGAAAAAAGAAAGCTGGAGTACAAGACAAAGCACGGCGTTCAGAATTTCGACCAGTTCGCAGACGTCTTTCTAAGAGAACTGTTGGAGAAGGTGAATGCGGCCAGGCGCGTGTTGACTATCTAGCATGCGTGCGTAGTTTACCAAATTCACTGGCTGTGATGTTTTGATAAATATTATAATATGTTTGTGAAAATAGCGAAGGAATCCTACTCACGATAGTTAGTTTGTATGAAACTTCCGTATCATAATTTTCGCATTTTAAACTAATATTCAAAAGTATCGATTTATATCTTTTGTTGGCAAACATTTCTTCATGATAACGGAAGCGATTACAATCGGCGCAATCCTTGGAGCGTCGGCCGCAGTGGTCTGGCTCACCAAGGCAAAATTCCAGCCGGAAATTGAAAGGAACCTTTCTGCGATGGAAGAAGCGATACCCGCAAGAAACACGAAGCAAAGGACTCACTAGATTTTTTTAGATCCGCCGCCAGTGTTACCTGTTCGGTTGGCACTGGAGGACACTATACTTTTTATTCTTTCAAAAGGCCCGTCTGATCAGTATTCGATCTTTAGGAAATCAGGCAGCCGCAGCGTTGCCGAAGTTATGAAAGTGCTGGCGGACATGCAGCGGCGCAAAGTTGTGCACATTTCTGGATACAGAAAAAGCAGCAGAACTGGACAAGAATATCCTGTATACTCTCTGCATAGAGCCAAGACAGACAAGCTCGACTATCACTCCTTGATTGCAGGGGTTACCTCCGAGAGGGTGGTAGAATATCCCTTTGTGGCACGGAACCTCGTGCAGCGCGCGAGGAAGGCCCGAATCCTTGAGATAGGTTCAGCAGGCTCGGAGCTGGCAAGCGCGATATCCAACTTGGGCGGGAATAGCTGGTCTGTTTTCGGAATTGATCTTGCGATGCATGGATGTGATGCAAGGATGGACGCCAGGTCGTTGGGATTCCAGGCCGGGGTATTCGATCAGGTGATCTCGATTAGCACCATCGAACATATCGGAATTGGCCGCAGGAGTGAGATCAGTAGGGGAGATCAGATAGCGATGAAAGAGATACTCCGAGTGTTGCGAAAAGGTGGCAGCGCAATAGTTACCGTGCCCTACGGCCGAACGTTGGTTCTCGGCGAAAGGCACCGCATATACGACAGGAGATCCCTTGCAGAACTGGCAGACGGGTTTGCCTCAGTCAGACATGAATTCTATCAATACACGAAGGGAAAGTGGCTCAAGTGCACCCAGCAGGTAGCAGACTCTCGTTATTCGGAAGTCGTCCCTCAGGAATTTCATGCAGCGGTTTGTGCGTGCATGCTTCTGAAAAACACGTGGTAGGCAAACACCGCTAGAATTGTGAAAGGATCATGCAATTTTCACGCTTGCAATATGGCGTAATTCCGGCCAAATACAAATCCGACATACATTATGGCCCCTCTTTGGAAAATGATAGATATTTGCGAAGTTATGTCACGTCCATCGCTGGAAAATTTGCCTTCCTTGCGCGCCAGCTCAATTTCGTCCGGCTGGACGAACAGTGGCATTTTCACCGGGCTCAATTTCTTTTGCTCGCGGATGTAGTTGAGCATCTTGATCACCAGCTCAAGATCATGCTTTGTGTTTGGCAGTACAACGTCCTCTCGGAAATGCTCTGGCCCGCCGGCGGATTCGATCATTGCAACCCGCGCAACCACGGGGAGCTTGCGCCATTCTTGCCTGTAGTCCAGGTGTGAAAGTAGTTTCTCTATTTCAGGCATGAATGGCTTGAGGTCGTCCATGCTCCCTGACTTTTGCCTGATAACCAGCCGTCTGATTTCGTTTCTTGCCTGTTCGATGCTCTTGACAGGGTTGATGTTAAAGAGCATGCACCCTGGTAATGGCCCCTCTACTATTGAACATTGTTATTTCATTTCAAGGCGGGCAGAAGAGAAGTTTGGCCGCCAGAAACATCTTAGATCGTTCGACACGGTACCGGATGTTTATCTAGAGACAAGGACAAAATTGAGTTCAGCTTTCCCTGGCAGGCTCACGTTGCTCGCCTGCCACCATCGGAGCCGCGGCCTTTCGCATGACAACTGTAAGAGCCATGCCGACAGAAGCCAGCGACACTAGGGCGGCGGTCATGAATATCAGGTTGTACGCAGTTTCGGTCGGATATAACCCGGGCACTCCTTCTACGGGTCCCTGGTTCATCTGTTGTAGAACGCCGGCGAGAGCAGGTCCGACAGACATCCCGACAAGGTTGAGCAGGAGGGTCATTCCCAGCGCTATTCCTGTCACCTGCATTGGCACGGAGACCAGGATGACATTGAACGCTCCGGTAAACGAAAGCGACAAGCCTGCGGCCAGAACGGCAAGCCCAACCGACACCATTTCAGTGGTCGAGTGGAATGCAAAGAGTATGAAGAATCCGGCTGCGCTGATTATCGTTCCCATCAAAGTCAACTTGGTGTTCTTTACCCGGGTCAAAATGAATCCGGAAAGAATAGTGCCTATCAGAAGCACGCCCATGAACGGAAGTTGAACGCTTGCGACGGCTACAGCATCACCGCCGAATCCAAGCGGCTCAGGACTCCTGACCATTACGGGTATGGTCAGGTACACCATGAATATTGAAAGCGAGACTAGCATCAGGATAATTGTCGGAGGGAGGAAGAGCTTGTTTGCCATCAGCCCGAGATCCAGCAACGGGAATTTCACCTTCTTCTCAATCGCTATGAAGGCGGCCACCGACGCGCCGGAAGCAGCGAAAAGTCCGGCCACGAGCGGTGCCGAATCGCTGCTTTCCAGGAAGGTAATTGCCGACAGGAATGTGATGATGGCAGCTGCCAGCGTAAACGTCCCTCTGAGGTCTACTGACTGTACTGGACCCTCGGCGTGACTCGAGGCCGATGGGACGTGGACAAACTTTTGGATCACAAGCCAGAGCGCGATGGCCACCGGGAGTATGGCGAGAAATGTCGCTGGCCAGCCGTAATTCTGTATTATGGCAGCTCCTCCGACGAGACCAATCACTGCCCCACCTGAAAATGTAGAGCTAAATATTGTCTGGCCTATGGAAAGTTTCTTCTCTGGGAGGACTTCCCTTATGATTCCAAACGCAATAGGAAACATGGCCATGCCTATGCCCTGCGCGGCCCTGGCGGCAATCATGGTCTCTATGTTGTCGGCGAACCGTCCAGCCAGCAGCCCGACGGTGTAGACTCCCATAACTATCAGAAGAATCTTTTTCTTGCCGTAGATATCCGAAAGCCTCCCGGCTATGGGCGTCATGACGGCGGCTGCAATAATGTAGGCGGAAAGGAGCCACGAAGAGGTGCTGTATGAGATGTTAAAGTCGCGGATGAAGTCCGGTATCGCCGGCAGGATCATTGTCTCGTCGAACATCACGATGAGCCCGAGGCAGCTCAGGATGAGGAGTGTACGCCAACCATTGAATTTGGATTGCTGTTGCTGCTCGCCTGCCATGATTCATGCCGCCTAGATCGAACCGCGGGCCCCGAAATGGTTTGCACTGTCCTGAGCCTCCGCAACTTCGCCAATGGTGGACAGTATTAATTGCCGTTCCATCGGGTGTTCCACTCTACTAGTATGTTCCCTCTTAATAACCATCATAGTCTCCCATTGGTTACCAAGTTGCCAACTCCTTACCTGCGAATCGGTGCGGTCAATCAGTCGTGCAAATCCTTCATAGTCGCGAAAGCACTCATGTGAGTGCGTGCTGATGGAATCCTGGTCGACCACCACAAGTCTCTGACCGCGAGCAAAGTTTCCTAGTAGACTGTGTTGTACGAGGACAAGAGCCACTTTAGCGCTTCTGTCTTTGCTATCGTGTCACTTTCATAAACGACGTTACCCAGGTGATCCGACCGGGTCGAAGTAGCCTTGCTCCACTTCCAGTAAGTCCAGCCGAACCCTCCGTCCTTCCATGCCTTGAGGAACGCGGTCATGTCTGTCTGTGAGTGAGCAGAGAATTCGCCCATCATTATTTCCACGCCCCATTCCTGCTTCCATTTCTTGATCTGCTCGACCTGCTTTTCGCCTCCGGAACCATCGGTTGGAGCGGTGTAGAGGTGCGGGCCGTAGACGAGCTTGTCAACGCCCCTAGGCACGACCTTGTATTCCAGCGTCGGGTCTCTCATAAACCCGTGCGCGGTTTCGCGGTTGAATATGATCTTTTTGTCCGAAATGGCCCTGATCTTTTCAGCCATGTAGGTATGGTAGTTGCCCAGCTTGTCGTATTGATCCTTTGACCAGAGGTGGGGCTCGTTCAGTATTTCATACCCAGCGACGCTGTCGTAGTTATCGACTCTGTTGACGACCTTTGTCAGGAACTCTGCCTGTATGTCCCAGATCTTTCTTCCATCTATCACCAGGCTGTTGCTAAGCAGTGCGTTCCAGAATGGCGCTGCCGTCTGTTCATAGGTTGTCTTGGATGGGAAATACTTTACCACGAACGACGGAAAACCGACCGGCCTGCCGGACATCCCGATATCAGTGTTCCAGTAGCTTGACGTGAACCAGTGGTGATTGTCAAAGACAACGCAGATATCGTACTGCTCTGCAGTAGTCGCGATCTGGTCAAGGCGGGCCATGAACTCGGTGGGCTTGTAGACGTAAGACTCCCAATAGTACTGGACTCGCACAAGGTTGAATCCGTAGGACTTGAGCCTTTCAAAACTCTCCTTGACATAGTTGTCCGGTGCACTCACTGAGGCACCCTTTTCGGTTCTAGTGAGAATGGGATCCATGAAAGCCACGCCTCGCATCTGGCTCATCGCTTTGTCCGCACAATCGCCTGTCGTCGTAGGAGTGGGCGTTGGTTCAGGTTCAGGGTCTGGATCGGGCTCGGGCGGCGGAGACGAACCAACCGGGGCTGAGCTGGTGTCAAAGGTGTTGTAGTACTTCACCTTGTACGTGCTGCGGTCCATAACCTTGACATAATCTAGATCTCCAACGAAAAAGTTGCCTGACTTTTCAAAATTGGTGCCAATCTTAAGCGAGCTTGTTCCGGCATTATCGACTTTAGTGACGATAGCGACTGAATTCTTTAGCTCGCCGTCGACAAACAGCTTTAGCCTTGAGCCGTCGTAGACCAGCTTTGCGACGTGCCAGCTATCAGAAGTAATAGCTCCGGAATGAACGTAGTAGTAAACACCGTTAGCAGCCTGAAAGCCACCGCCGACGCTGCCGCTCGGAGTCAAATACAGGGCATAGTTGTGGTCAAGGTTGACGTTGTCAGGAGAGCTGGATGCTTTGCTGACAAGGTAGCTGCGATCTCCGGGATTATCCGCAATCCTGAATTTCGCTTCCAGGGTAAACTGCGCGAGCTGGAGCGAAGCCGAATTAGGAATTTCGATATAGTTGCTTCCGGTAAAGTGCCTGTATGTCACTTCAGCGTACGACATCGTAATTACCGAAGAGAAAAGCAAGGCGGAAAGCGTCAAACTTAGGGTCAACTTTCCAAAGTTGAAATAAGGGGGAGTACCCATCTCGAGGAAATATTTCGCTTAAAAACAATCTAAACAGTTGTTTGTGCTGCAACATCACGCCCTACCCTTTAAATGAGATGACCCATAACTCTGCTAAGACGAGAGATTTCAGTCTGATACTGAAATAGTAAGACTCGAGCCATGTTTACGGACGGCCAGACCCTCTCTAGGCGAACTTTACGACGGTCGCGGCAATGCTGGGCAGCTTGCATTGCAAGCGACCGGGCGAATTCTGTCGTCTTGGAAACTGCTATATCCCGCAATTGGCAGTAGGTACTTGCGATGGGAGCTGCGAATTGAATTACAGAAAGTTAACGCCCGAGGAAGAAAGAGTGATCGTCCGCAAAGGCACAGAGCCGCCTTTCAGCGGGCAGTACGACGACTTCTACCAGCAAGGCATTTACGTGTGCAAAAGATGCAATGAGCCACTTTTTTCATCTTCCAGCAAGTTTGACGCCGGCTGCGGGTGGCCGGCATTTGACGACAGCTTCCCTGACGCACTGCGACGACTGCCGGACCCGGACGGGATGAGAACGGAAATCGAATGCGCAAAATGCGGTGCGCACCTCGGTCACGAATTTCTCGGTGAGGGATTAACGCGCAAGAATGCAAGGGAATGTGTGAATTCGCTGTCAATACGTTTTATTGCCTCAGAGGATCACAAATAACCAAATGGAAACAGCAACGCTCGCGAACGGATGTTTCTGGTGCTCAGAGGCCGTCTTTACAAGGCTTAAGGGTGTCAAGTCGGTCATGCCGGGATATTCAGGTGGGATAGTGGAAAACCCCACATACGAGCAGGTTTCGTCGGGGAGGACTGGCCACGCCGAAGCCGCCCAAATAGACTTCGATCCGTCTGTTATCCCTTACAGAAAGCTTTTGGACGTATTCTGGCACACGCACGATCCAACTACTCTGAACCGACAGGGGAACGATATCGGCACGCAGTACAGATCTGCGATATTCTATCATGACGAAAAGCAGAGAGAAGAAGCGGAGGAATCCAAGAGGGCAATTGGCAGCAGCGGCGCATTTCGGGATCCGATAGTGACGGAAATCGTTCCATTCAAGCGGTTCTATGTCGCAGAGGACTATCACAGAGAATACTACGAGCACCACCAGGATGCTCCCTACTGCAGGTTTGTGATCGATCCAAAAGTGCAAAAGCTTTTGAAGCACTTTGGTGGCGAGTTAAAGTCAGAGTACAAATAGGCCGCCTGTTTGAATGCCGCGATCATCTAATTAACCCTGAATAACACTATTGTACTGATGCAGGAAAAGGCCGCTAAAAGGGTGCTCGTGGAGTACAAGAATAATCTGCCACTTGTGAGCATGGGGATCATTGACGCGGGGAGCAACAAGCGCATAGTTGTTGACGCACACCTGGACTTTGCGTCTTCAAAGACCATAATGCCCACTTTTATTGCAAATGAAATGAACCTCTCATTCGCGGGGAGCGACGAAACGGTAACTGGCGCGGGGATAATCCATGTTCCGTATTATGAGGTTACAATAGAAGTATTCGGAAGGATGCATGAAAACATCCATGTGGGATGTATAGACTTTCCAGAGCGCACCCCGGCAAGGGCACTTCTCGGAAGGGATATCCTTGACTGCTACAGGATATGCCTTGACGGGAGAAGAAAGGAAATCCAGGTCAGCTGGTGAATCTTGCCAAACGCGGCCGAAAACGACCGCTGCGACGCAATTGGTCTAAGCTGAACTTGCGAGTACGGTCAAACCGAACAGCGACTATTACTAAACAATTTCCTCGGACATCAGTCTTTGCTGGTAATTGTATTCCGCCTGCTCCTCCCTTTCCTTGAACGGGTGGCAAAGGTAGCAGTAGCCGCATCTAAGGCAGGGCGTGCTTCGCCTAGCACATCTCTTGCAGTAGCCGTACTTTTGGTGGACGGGCGGCAGGTAGCCATGCCACTCTGGCGGGAGGCTCCGCGGTTTTTTCGTTTGCGTCAGTTTGGCATTTCTAGGAGCCGTCTGACATCAACTCCAGCGCCATTATCTGCGCAATTGCAGTTCCCCTAGAACCTCGAGGCATGCTACAGTCAATATTCGCCAAACTGGCTTATAATGGCAGTGAATCCAGGATGGATTGCAGCATGAGAAATGTCTCGGGTACAGGAGGAAGCAACTGTAACCGTCTAAAGGAACTGACCAACTTTGTTGAGGCTTGCCCAAGAACCAGGCATACACTGCAGGCACGTGGCGGCAGCCAGAGTGACTCCACGGTCATAATCCTTTTAGTTTAGGAGCAGATAATGCCGAGTGCTGGTGAACGTGTTGGAACCTCCACTCTGCGAAGACCAAGAGATCTCCAATGAGCAGGTGGGCGCTCTCCTGACCTATTTTGGAATTGACTCGGGAGAATCGTTTGAAAACATACGCAAGGGAGTCGAGACGTTGAAATCCTTGCAGCATTCGTGATCTAGAAAAGCCAGGATCTGCCCGCCCGACGAAATCATCTTTGAAAAAGTGCTCTGTCTTTTTATATTCATACTGCCAAGTGTAGATGATATGAAAATTATTCAGGCAATCCCGGGGATGCCGTCAAACGTTACCGAAACAGAGGTAATAGGCCTCCTGGGACGCAAGCTCAACATGCAGCTCGCAACGCTGGATGCTC
>DATEEE010000241.1:0-3133 GCA_035281285.1 Nitrososphaera sp. | reverse complement strand
GGGTTGCAGACCGCGAAAATTGGGTAGTGGCTGTGGTCTCCTATCCTCCTTCTCGTCGCATGCCGCTTGAACTTGCGGTAGCAGGTGGGGCAAAACTTTTCCGGGTCGTACCCGTATGCGCGGGCGATTTCAGATGTTGTTGGCAGGTCAGAAATAGGCGTTGCCGGCGACGCAGCGTGTATTGCGGCCGCAATCCGGGCGATCTCTGCCCTGTCAGGGCTCGCCGGCTCGTACTGCACCATGCCTTCAGGCGGGACCTTGTTCAGCCCTGAAACGGCCTCGTTCCCGCGGACCCTAACTGCATCCAGATTAGTGTGGCTTCGCCGGTTCTTTGAAAGGAAGAGGACGTTTTCGTACGCCGCCGAAAATCCGTCGCGCGTACTGCTGCTGACGTTGTTCTTTTTGTACCAGATAATATCGTCTCGAAATATGTAGCCCAGTGAGACCAGCCTTTCTGCAAGCCGGTGAGGTATCCGCAGTTTTTCATGCTGCCTCTTTGTATCCCCAATTACAATCCAGAGGCTGCCGTCTTCGGTGAGGACTTCTCTGCATGCAGAAAAAACCCTTGCAAGGGAATCAAGGTACTTTTCAACGGTTGGCTCTTGACCAATCTCCTGCGAGTCGCTGCCATAGTGCCGGTGACCGTAGTATGGGGGCGACGTGATCACTGCTCTGAATTTAGTTGAAAGGCAGCTCACTTCCTTGGCCGCGTCTCCTCGAATCATTTTGAAGGATTCGCCGTCCAATACAGAACTATGAGCCCGATCTGTTTCTCTTAACTTTATCTGTCCGTTCGATCCGCGACGGCCGCGGATTTCGTTTTACGATTTTAGTTCATTAACATATATTTGGGAACGGAAGCAAGACTGCGGTAAGCGGGCAGGTGGTCTAGCTCGGTTATGATACCTCGTTGACATCGAGGTGGTCGGGTGTTCAAATCACCCCCTGCCCACTTTTTGAAAAATTTCATGACACCCGGCAAAGGCGCTGCTGCGGGCCAATACGAATAGGCCGTCTGCGAACGCTCGCTGCAGTAAAGCGCGCTCGCGATGAAACTCGCGGCGATCACTGGGTTGCAGGAACTGTGTCGAATTACACAGCCCGGCCGTGCCCCCTCGCTCGCGGCGAATGTCGTGACTCTCGTTCGCAAGAAGCCGCACAAATCTCGAGTGTAAATAACATGATTTTAGAGTTCTACAATATTATTCTGCTTGACGATAAACTTATATCATTTTATTTGACGTACGCATTCGCTGATCATGAAGAAAATCGAGGCGATTATCAGGACCGAGCACCTTCCGATCGTGAAGGAGAAGCTGAGGGCTATAGGGATCGGCGGAATGACAATTTCCAACGTTTCCGGCTGGAGCAAGCAGAGGGAACTCCACCTTCAGTGGAGGGGCCAGCCAATGGCATACGACCTCCTCCCCAGAATCAAGTTTGAGATCGTGATCCCTGATTCCCACGAAGATCTAGTGATCAAGTCTATAATCGAGTCGTCAAGGACTGGCGAGCACGGCGATGGCGTTATTTTCGTGTCGCAAGTTGACGTGGCGGTAAACATTTCAACTCTGGAGAGGGGAGACCAGGCGATATTGCAGCCGGATAAGCAGGCCGCTGGCGCAAAGTCGGTCCCCAAGGGAAAGTAGAGGCTGGTTGGTAGAGAAGCCAGTATCGCTCACCATAAAATCCAAGATCATTCTTGTTAGCCTGTTTCTTTCACTTGCGACCCTTTTCACAATTTCAATGCTCAGCTTCATCACGGCGGACAGCCTGATAGAAGAACGCGTTTACTCCCAGCTCGCCAGCGAGTCAAGCGGCAGGGGCGCAGCAATCAGCCTCTTGATGGATTCGATAATCCAGCAGGTAGAGCTGCTCGCAACCAACGAACCGATCAGAGACATAGTGGTGAATCTATCCGCCGGTACTCCCACCGGCCCCGAAATGGAAGCTTACCAGGCACTTTTCAATTCTGAGGTGCAGGAGTTTCGGGCAGTATCCAGCGACTCACTCATTCTTCACGACGCAACCATCATCGGCGTGGATGGAACCGTCCTAATTTCGTCCAACACCACAGAGATGGCAGGTGCGCTGTCCGACAGGATCGAGCGCGGAGGCAGTGGCGAAAGCTATCTGGAATTTGCGCAGATCGGCGGAAACCGTAGGGCAATAGTCACGGGACCGCTGGACGTCGCTCGCTCAGAAAGCGATGGAGTTTCCGGCGCGGTGCTGATCGCCACCATGGACACGGCAGCGTTTGACGAAATCCTACTCAATCGCGCTGGTCTGGGTCAGACCGGCGAGGTGTATCTGGTTGACAGGAACAAGGTAATGGTGTCAGAGTCGCGATTTATCGAAGATGCCGAGTTCAAGCAGGTAGTTGACACGTACGCAGTCAACGAGTGCCTTGACAACGGTGGGCAAGTAAGCGATGTTTACACCGACTACAGAAATATAGAGATCGTAGGGTCATCGTACTGCGCACGCGACGAGGGCTTTGTCCTTCTCGCCGAGATCGATCAGGCCGAGATCTTGAGGCCAGTTTCATCGCTCCGCGACGCCATATTGGGCACGGCAGCAGTGATCACTGGAGTAGTCGTAGTAACGGCGCTTTACGTTTCAAAAACTATTTCGCGGCCGATAACGAAGCTGCGGGACGCGGTGAACAGAATATCCCGTGGCGACTATGAATACAAGATCGAAGTCGAGTCGCTAGACGAAGTGGGCCAGCTCGCCAGGCAGTTTGACGACATGAGAGCCAATGTGCTCGCAGCAAACAATAACCTCAACCGGATGGTGAGGGAAAGGACGAAAGAACTCAGTGACATGACCAACGCGCTCGACGCAACTGCTATTGTGGCGGTAACCGACAAGGACGGGACCATTACAAAGGTCAACAAGAAATTCGTCGAGATTTCGAAATATTCCGAAGAGGAGCTGATAGGCCAGAACCACAGGATACTAAAGTCCGGCCATCATAGCTCAAAGTTCTTTGAAGAAATGTGGAAGACGATTAGCAGAGGCAAGATATTCGAAGGAGAAATAAAGAACATGGCAAAAGATGGGACGTTCTACTGGGTGAAAACTACCATCGTGCCATTCCTTGACGAAAACTCGCAGCCAAAGCAGTACA
>DATEEE010000240.1:0-6001 GCA_035281285.1 Nitrososphaera sp. | reverse complement strand
GATCGTTTCCTGCGCCGCCGTATAACTTGTCACTTCCATCAAATCCATAGAGTTTGTCATTGCCTGCCTCGCCGTAGAGGGAATCGTTGCCTTTGTCTCCGCATATGAAGTCATAGCCCCTTCCCCCACTGATTACGTCGTCGCTGTCGATTCCAAGGAATACATCCTGCGCGTTTGTGCCATTCAGCTGATCAGCGCCTACAGTGCCAAAAATTGCAGGCTGTTTCCCAAAGCAGTCCACATTTAGAGGAGTCGGGTAAACGCTCAATTTCCAGAAACTGACATTCTCAAACGATTCGTCCATACCGTAGATGTACATCGAAGCCCGGACCGGATCCCATACGGCCGCAAATCTTACCCTCACTTCGGGCAGTTTGTTGTCGACATCCTGTAGCGTCGACCATTTTTTGTCATCGAAATCGTAAATCCAGGTGTCCTTCAAGTAGAAAGTAGTCGGGACTGGCAGCGAGCCAAAGAACATGACTCTGTTATTCAGTGGATCGTACACCATATCGGTCCTTCGTTCCTTGGGATAATGAGTATAGTCAGTCTGACCGGCCTGAATCCGGGTCCACTTATTTGCCGTCGGATCGTACCTCCAGATATCATTGTAAAACGTCTCTCTGTCCTTGGCGCCGGAGCCGCATTCGCTATCGAGAGGCGGGCCTAGATCCTTCTTGCCTCCCAAGACATACAATTTCTTGTCGTTTGTGTTATACACCCAGTCCGACTGCCTTGGTTCAGGAATACCGAAATCCGGATCGGCTTGAGGTTCCATGTTTGTCCATGTCGGCTTGGGGCCGGTGATGTCGAGCCGCCAGACATCGTTGTACATTACATCGCCCGGGCAGGGCCCCTTGTTGTAATGACCGCCGAATAGGTAGGTCATATGGTCTACAGGATTGTATTCGAGGGCTCCCCAATGCCGTGGCCCTGGAACGGCAGATGTGAATTGTAGTAGCTGCCACGAATTGATGGCTAGATCGTACGTCCACGTTTCGTTAGTTTCAAATGAGTGCCCAGACACCAGGTATCCTCCGAAGACAATAAACAGTTGGCTGTTTTGGTCGTATACCATGGAATGAACTGAACGAGGCGCGGGGCACGAAGGTGAGCAGACCCAATTTTTCTTCTCAGTCCAAATGCCAGACTCGATATCATAAGCCCAGAGTACATCTTGCAGCAGACCGGCAGGATTTCTTCCGCCGTAGAGTAGGATAATGTCATCGTCCGGCGAATATGCCAGCGCAGTGCTCGTCAGAGGCCCGGGAGTCCCGGGGAGTTGCTCCCAATTACCCCTATAATATACGTGACCCGCATTCGATTCGGTATATATCGCACCACCGATCGAGTACAGCAAGCACAAGACAGTGGCGGCGGCAATCACCTGCAAGACACTCATTGTGAATTCTTTACTATGAGATTGGCATGCCTGTTAAAAAAACTTCACAGTAATCTAGCTCCGGGCGTAGACGCGTCATGTTCTTGTGCTCGGCTACTCGAACGAAATGTCAATTCTTAATACCGGGTGCAAATTTACCAAACTAGTGGAAAGCAAGCATTCATTCTCGGGGAGGAAAATCGATCCGCCCGCAATTGCAGCTGACATGACGGTCAGGCAGCTTATCGAATTCTACGGCGCTACCGGATACAACGCAAGGCGCCTTGCGGAAGCCGCGGAAATTCTCCAGGACATGATAGAAACCAATTCCACAGTCTGCCTTACACTTGCCGGTGCAATGACTCCCATAGGGCTCGGCAAGACAATTTCGCTCATGATGGAGGCCGGATTCGTGGACTGGATCGTTGCCACTGGGGCCAACGTCTACCACGACCTTCATTTCGCTTACGACCTTCCCGTAAGGCAGGGGCACTTTGACGTAGACGATGACGTTCTTTATGAAAAGCAAATAGTAAGGATCTACGACGTCTACATCAAGGAGGCCGGAACCCTTCAGGCGCAGGACGTGATCGTGCAGCGCGAGATAGGAAGGGCAGGCGACATTCCGCGTAATGCTTCAACTGCGGACATTGCTTACGCGCTTGGAAAGGCCGCCAAAGAAAACGCGAAATACCCTGAAAAGTCGTTCCTCGTCAAGGCGTACGAGCTGGGTGTCCCTGTATACATGCCGGCGATAGGCGATTCGTCTATAGGCCTGAACATGCTTCCGCTCTTGCTAGAAGGGAAAGGTACCTTTCCAAACGTAATCCTTGACGTTGCCGAGTCCGCAGCGATACTCTGGAAGAGCGGTCGTTCGGGGGGCCTCGAATTAGGAGGGGGCGTGCCCAAGAACTTTTTCCAGCAGACCGGCCCAGCGTTATACCAGATACTGAAGATAAAGGAAGGCGGCCAGGACTATATCATCCAGCTGACCGACGCCAGGCCTGACACCGGTGGACTTTCCGGCGCCACCTTGCAGGAAGGCAAGAGCTGGGGAAAGATCAAGACCTCGCACAAGGGCAACGTAATAGTCTACGGGGACTCGTCCGTCTATTTCCCAATGCTCTGCTCTTTTGCGTTGTCGGTCTGTCCCCCGAGAAAGCACAAGAGGATCTATGACAGCAAGGACGCCTGGGTTGAAGAGATGAAAAAAGTGTATTTTAGGAGCAAGTGATCACACGAAACTTTCCGCCTTTGCTGTCCAGCGACCGGATTTTCTGACTAGCTGTATGTTGCCTACGAGCCGTCCTTTGGAATAGACCTTTGCAAATTCCGAGCCGCCTCCCAGCATGGCCGAGAACAGATCTCGCTTTTCATGGAAGCCTGACTCGATTGTCTTTATGTGGAGCTTGGCGCTCGCCTTTCTGGCGATGTTGCGAGCCGTAGACCACTCCCCCTTCCAGTTGTACAGCTGGAAGCTTCCGAACTTTACCGTCTGGATCGAATGGCCGGCGAGCGTTGCCTCGAATTTTAGCTCGTTAGTCTTTGCGTATGAGTTCATCCACTCTATCGCCTCGGCTGCCCTGCTTTCCTCCACAGCGAAATTGTCGGCCCCGGCCAATCTCTTACCTAGAACTTGCGCAGCAGAATAAAAACTTCATATCCGCGGGCAACCGTGTAAGGACGTGGCAGAAAACGGCCCCCCGTCGTTTCCCTGCGGCAACTGCGGGAGGAGTTTTGTAGCAAAGCCCCCCTACGACGGTTTCGAGGTAGCCCTTACCAAGCCGTGTGACAAAAAGGATCACGACGCCCCTCAGCTGTACGTATGCGAGGAGTGCAGGCACAGAAACGTGATTTACTGGTGCCAGAGCAAGTAAGAATATTCCGATCAGACCTTGCGTAAACTCTGCGGCATGTAAATATAAAACCCAGATAGAGTTTTCCATGTGCGCTCTTTTATAGCGGTGGACGTTTCCGCAGTTGACGGAATCTCCCGGGCCCAGCAGGAAATTGCGTCAAGCGCGCGCTGGTCTGGACGGGATGTCAAGCCGGTAGAGACCGGCAATTTCCACTTTACTCTGATCTTCCTAGGTAAGATCTCGGAGAGTCAAGTAGAGTCGATAAAGCAAGTGCTTTCGGGTGTGCGGTTTGAACGATTCAAGATCACATACTCGTCGGTGGGCGCATTCCCCAATCCAGAGGCAGCAAAAGTGATATGGTTAGGAGTAGATCCTGCCGGTGCGCAAAAGCTGGGCGCGCTCGCCAGCACCGTCGTTGCCGCAGTCTCGGGCCTGGGCTTCCGCCCCGACAAGCCGTTTTCTCCCCATCTTACCATATTCAGGGTGAAGGCAAGGGCTCCAGTAGATATGTCCGGTTTTGCGAAAAAGTACGAATCATCTACGTTTGGGACTGACGTGATAGCGAAGGTTCACCTGAAAAAGAGTGAGCTGACTCCCGCCGGGCCGGTCTACTCTAACGTTTATACCGTAGAGGCATGGAGGTGAACTAAAAGTTGGCCGACCTAGAGTCCGTGATATCTGGTGCACTGTCACAATGCGAGCCTTCACTTGCAGAGCTCAAGAAAATCGATTCGGTCGCTGAAAGATGCAAGGACCTGGTGAGCCGAGCCGCGTCAGACGTCAAGGAAGTCGTCGAAGTGGTCTTTGGGGGCTCTTTTGCAAAGGGGACTTGGCTCAGGGGAGGCGCCGACATCGATGTCTTTGTAAAGATGGACCCTGCGCTCGACTTGGAAAGTTTCGAGGAGCTCGGGAAAAAAATCGGCAAGACCGCGCTTGCGAAATATGGGCCAAGGCTCAGGTATTCCGATCATCCGTACGTTGAGGCAGTCATTGACGGGACACGGGTGAATGTAGTTCCGTGCTATGACGTGGAACAGGGCAAGTGGCAGAGCGCGGCCGACAGATCTCCGTTCCACACCGAATACATAAGAGCGCACTTTGGGGATTTTGAGAAGGGCCAGACACGCCTGCTAAAGGCATTCTTCAAGTCTGCCGGGATTTACGGGGCCGAAATATCCGTGGGCGGGTTCAGCGGCTACGTTTCCGAAGTTCTTGTCCTAAAATACGGTTCATTCGAAAAGGTCCTCCGTGCCGCTGCCGATCTGACCCATCGCCAGGTTATCGCCATAAACGACCAGTTCGACCCCGACGTGGTAAAAGGCTTTTCCAGCCCGCTGGTGATAATCGATCCCGTCGATACCAGGAGGAACCTCGGGACTGCTATTTCGCCTGAAAGCGTGGGCAATTTTGTACTTGCCGCCAGATCTTTTCTTTCCAGCCCGTCCGCGAAGTATTTCAAGAGCGGACCTTTGCGTCGAGCTCCCCGGGCGGTGTATTCGAACATCCTGATTGTGGAGTTCAGGCATAAGGAAAAAAGTCCCGACGTAATTTGGGGTCAGCTTAGGCGCAGCCTTGGCGCAATCGCAAAGCAGCTAGAGCTTGCCGATTTTGAAGTGTTTCGCGCTTCGTGCGCATCAGACGAAAAGGGCTCTGGGGCGATGGCGTTTCTCCTGGGCTCCTTGACCCTTCCTCCCTTTACAAAGAGAAAGGGCCCCGAGATCTACATGAGGGACAACTCGGCAAGCTTTCTCACCAACTCTAAGACAAGGCCACATGTCGCCTGGGTCGACGCGGACATGCGGGCCGCGGTTCTGGCAAGCAGGAAGGTGACTGACGCCAAGGGCTTTGTCAGGTCTCTTTTTGGTGGCAGGTCAAACGGAAGCGGCATCACCATGGACATGCTCGCAGACCGGCCCATGCTCAGAATTTATAGCGGGAGGGAAAAGAGATTGGCAGGCGTAGCAAGGGATGCAGCAGACAGGATTGTCTCAACAGAGCACTTTATCCCGCGAGCTTGAAATCCACTCGCCGGAACTTGCTTCGCTCATCACTTACCCACGGTACTCGGAAGGAGAATATTCCGCAAGGATAAAGGAAATGCAGGCCCTCGGCGTTCAATCAATTTTCCTTGGCGGCGGCAAGAGCTTGGTCAACGGAGCTTCTATTGCCGGCAAGGGCTGTGTGGGGCTGGTCTTTAAGGCAAGGCTCGGCGACAGCCTAGTCGCTCTCAAGGTCAGGAGGACGGACGCCGACCGGGATTCAATGGAAAGAGAGGCGACTCTGCATCGGATCGCTAACGGGGTGGGCGTCGGCCCGGAATATGCCGGCCATACGGACAACCTCGTTGCAATGGAACTCGTAGAAGGCCAGAGCATTGGCGACTGGATCAGGTTAGCCGGCTCAAAACTGGAGTTCAGAAGAATTGCCAGGTCAGTTCTTGACCAGTGCTATTCGCTTGACAGCGCAGGCCTGGATCACGGCGAGCTCAACAGGATTGCGCGCCACGTAATCATTTCTCAAAGCGGACAACCTTTCATCATCGATTTCGAGAGTTCGAGTACGGCTCGCAGGGTCGCCAACGTCACGGCGGCTGCCCAGTCGACGATGCTTTACGGGGGGGTGGCGAAAAACTCCGGGGTGCTCTTGACGGCGAAGGACAAGGAAGCGGCACTTGCCTCGCTAAGAAAATACAAGAAAGAGCGCAACGATGAAAACTACCACGCCATTCTCGAGTCCCTTGGCATAGCTTTTTAGTCTGAAT
>DATEEE010000239.1:0-2571 GCA_035281285.1 Nitrososphaera sp. | reverse complement strand
ACGGCCTAGAGCACTTGGTATTTGCGGGAGAACTGCGCAAGAAATACGACCTCGGGTTGGTCTCAACGCTCCCGAGATACTACGCCGGCACGATGCTAGGTTTTGGCACCTATTCGGGAATGAGCGACGTTCTTCAAAGGCTGCCGGAAAAGCTTGGCAAGAACTATAGAGCAATCGTCCTTTCCGACTCGGACATTACGCTGGTTAGACCTAGAATCTAGAGATAAGCCGGCATTGGGGCGCAGACAGCTGCGATGGCCAGTGCCACTATGAAAAGCACCTTTCGTCCACGCGAGACAGAAGTGACGTCGTCAAGTGGCGCGACCTGTGGTGCCCTTAGGGCCAGAAAGAGCACCAGAGCCCCCATCGTCGGGATGCCAAGAGCAAATAGTGCCCCAATTCCCCCGAATGTCAGCAGGCGATGGTGCTTTGCGCCAAGCGTCGCCCTGGCAATGTGGCCACCGTCTAGCTGGGCTGCAGGAACAAGGTTGAGGAATGTCAGCAGGAACCCAAGCCACGCTGCGAACATGACCGGAGACATTACCAGCACATAGTCATCTGACGCCGTGCCGGTAAGCTGCATCGTGGCCATCATTATCAGACTCGGATTTAGCTCGAATAGCTCGTTGCTTCCTAGCAATCTTTCTGCCTCGTCCAACGGAATCATAACGGAAATAGACGCACCATATATCGAAACTATTATTGCCACTACAAGTCCCGCTATTGGCCCGGATATTCCAACGTCGAACATCGCGTTCCTGTTGGGCATATTGCTCCGCATCCTTATCATCGCGCCAAGCGTCGGCGGAATGAATCCGAGGCCGGGAATTGTAGGTATGAAGTAAGGCCATGATATTCTGATACCGTAATGCTTTGCAGCGATCATGTGGCCTAGTTCGTGAATCCCGAGTATGCCCATGAGAGACATGGTGTATACTACTGCCAGCATGATCGGATCCTGGATTCCCATCCTTGCGAATATCGAGTCGGACCTCAGGTAGCCGTCGACGAACACCACAGTAAGTGTCGTCAGGAAAAGGATGGCCGGCAGGAACCTCAGCATGCTCTGCTTCTTTGATTTCTGAGCTGGAACCCGGTACACGGTAAGGATGACCCCATCGTTGATTGAGAGCCTTGCGGATCTCAAAGTCGGCATGAGCCACCGGAGATGCCGCGACTTGCTCACTGTCGCAACCATTCCCAGCTTGGCAAGCCGGTTCAGGAGGGCCGGGAATTTATCGCGTACCTCTGACTCGGCGACCAGGAACTCGACCATGTCCTCCTTTGGGTTGTGCTGATAATCCTTTACGGTGAACATTGACGATACGATCGGCAATGCAAGGGCAAATTCGCCACCCAAAATGCTGGCCACAGCATACCTGACTTATCACCAATCAGATTTAAAGCATATCCCAAAGCGCGTATTCCGAAGGTGAAGCGCCTGTCCAACGCAAGGCGTTGTGCCTATAACGTTAAATAATCTGTTTCAATCTTAAAGTTTTGTCTTGCAGACGGCACTCCGCAAGGTGGGCGACTATGTGATTCGCCGCTGTGAGGAACAGGACCTGCCAGCGGTTATCGACATCAACATGGCCGCGCTACCGGAACACTACTCGGACTACTTCTTCGAATCCATACTCAGAGAACTACCGGAGGCTTTCATCATCGCAGAGCTGGAGAACAAAATAGTCGGGTACATTATGTGCAAGATAGAGTTTGGATTTTCGAATTTTCGCAAGCTCGGGTTCGTAAAAAAGGGGCACGTCGTTTCAGTCGCGGTTCTCGAAGAGCACAGGGGCAAGGGGCTGGGCAAGGCGCTGATGCTCGAAGGGATCAACGGTGCGATGCACCGGAGGAGCGACGAAATCTACCTAGAGGTAAGGGTCAGCAACACAGACGCCGTCAAGATGTACGAGCGGCTTCGCTTTGAAACCAAGTCGAGGCTGCGCTCGTATTACAGGGACGGCGAAGACGCGTACCTCATGGCGCTCGAGCTGAACTAAAACATTATTAAGTTGCCCCGGGAGCCATTTCATTTATCATGAATGTCAAGCGCAAGGGCAATCGCGGGACTGGAGCCGCGCTCCTTGCGATCGCGATCGTGGCTTTCATTATCTACGCGTATTTTCTTCTCGGCTCAGAGTACGGCATGATAATACTAAAGCTGACAGTCCTGGCGGCAGTCGCCATCCTCCTCACGGTTCTGGGCTGGATAGGCTACACTATGATGACGGCACCGCGCACCGAGGAAAAGCCTAGCGGCCAGTAATTGAAACATCGGCCACGACCTGGTACACGCGCGGGCCCACCTCCCGCACCACCTGGATGTGGCTTATCCTGCTGCCAAAGTTGGAGAAAGCCTCTTGCGCGTCCTTTTGTCCCGCTGCGGCGCTTGATTTCCTGTTATCACCTTTAACGTGCGCAAAATAGTGCACTGTCCCACCCGTGGACTTGAGGGCAAGGACAGCATCCGCCACATACTCCCTTGCCTTTTCTGGCAGCGGCATGATCACCCTGTCGGCCTGTCCGACAAGTTTTTCGCGGATTATTTTAGCGGCGTCGCCGTGCAGC
>DATEEE010000238.1:0-3791 GCA_035281285.1 Nitrososphaera sp. | reverse complement strand
TAGAGCTTGGAGTCTATGGAGCCCAGCGCGAGCTCGTCCTTCACACCCGACGTGCCTATCCTTGCAACCGGATAGACTTTGTTCAGGTCGTCCCTGCTCCTCTCCTCTCCGAGCCTGTACTGCCATTTTTGCTGGCCGGTCTTTGAATCGAGCAAGACGAGAGTCAGCTCGTTTTCGGTCCGCATGGTGACTGCGACCTGGGAGACGGGAACTGTCCCACCGACTTCGGTTCCGTTGAGCGACGCGGCAGAAAAGAGGGCGCCTCCGTTGATCCGGCCGTCTCCGACCTTGATCTGCCAGAGGACTCGGGATCCGACCAGATCAATGGCGTCGATACTGGCGTAGTCGGGCCCGCCTCCTCCTTCTATGAATTCAAAGGCAAGGACGTCAGGGATGCCGTCTCCGGAAATGTCAGGAAGTTCGGTAAAGTCCCAGATCGATCCAAAGACCCCAACGCTGTTGCTCCTCAGCTCGTTTCCGGTCTTGCCATTTATGACTCTCAGCTCGCTCTCCTCGTCGGCTATAGCAACGTCGAGTATGCCGTCTTTGTTAAAGTCAAGCACAGTGGCAGGGCTGGCGCCGTCTATTCCATCCTTCAACCCACGGTAATCTTCCCTGCTAGAGTATTCCCAAAGCTCCTGACCTGTTTTTGAACTGAGGGCGATAACGTCAATCCTGTCTTTCTGTGAGCATGTGTCGCCGGTCCCGGAAACTATGGCAGAGTCTGCCACTCCGTCTCCGTCAACGTCGGAAATAAAGTGGGCGGACCTGACACTTACCGAGCAAGCGGCGCCCTGATTGTAGCCGCTGTCAGTCGTGGAAAACGACCAGAGCGGCTTGCCTGTCCCGCCGTCCATCATCACGACTAGCCGCCTGTCAGAGGCCACCAAGACGTCGGGCCTAGAGTTCCCATTGGCGTCAACTGAAGGCCACGCCACGAGCGCCTCCCATCTGTAGTATTCGCTGGCGGTGTAGTTCCACAGCTTTTCTCCCGTGGCCCCGTCAACTGCATAGACCGACCTGTCTAGCGCCGCCACAACGAGTTCGTCAACGCTGTCGCGATTCAGATCCCTTATCGTCGTCATCGCAAGGACTTCTCCGGACGGGTTGAAATCCCAGGCCTCGTAGGTAGCCGTCTGCGCATGGCCGTGCATAGCGGCACCCGCCGACGCCAGTATCAAAATCGCAACAAAAGCAGAAAATACCGTTCTCAATAGCAGTTGCAGGGTATGGTCCGGGGATAATAGATATTTCTGATGTATTCCTCCATTACAACGATATTGAGAGACCATCTTCATTTTTATACAATTGCCATTATAGGGGGTGTTGTTGAACACCGAAGAAAAGGGATCGGATTTCCCCAAGGCGGGTTTTTCCCGGCTTATCAGATTATTTGAAAATACAGACGACGTTGTCAAGCTTACGCGGGCCTTTGGTCTGGCAAGCAAGGTCCACCGAGGCCAGCTCTTTAACAGGAGCGAGCCGTACATCAACCACTCGCTCAGGGTGGCAATGATACTGGTGGAAGAGCTCCAAATCCGAGACCCGCAAATTGTCTGCGCTGCACTTTTGCACGACGCCACCGACGCGTCAGACGAGGAGATCCGCGACTGCGGCGAAGTGGTGCTCGCGCTCGTCAGGGCTGCAGCGGAGCCAAAGGCAAATCCGGAGGACAAGGAAAAGTCGCTTGCAGAGTATTTCAAAAAGATTGCGCAGGCTCCCAGGGAGGCAAGGTGCATCAGGATTGCCGACAGGCTTGATTCCGTCCGCTCGATGAAGGGCCAGGCGACAAGGGCTGCAAAGTACAGAGAGGAGATTGAAAAGTACGTGGTCCCGCTGGCAAATGCAACTGACGACAGGCTCGCATTCAAGCTTTCGCTTGCGCTCTATGAGTTAAAGTGACGGGTCTCGCACTTGCCGTCAGGTCCCTTCTTGTGCCTGGCCCAGTGCTTCCCGCAGCCGACGAGCCTGTGCTCGCTGCAACCGCAGACCGGGCAGTGCCTGATCTCTGGTTCTTCGCCCATGATGAAAGTTATTCACCACTTCTATTTTAGCTGAGATGAATTCCCTCTGCCAGAAGTCGCCTAGAGGACGTGCATCATGCCGCCGGACACCAGCGTGACGAAATCGACGCCTGACAGTTCCTTTGCTCTTGCGACGACAGCGTTGAGCCACAGGCTGTCGATCCCCTGGCTCCAGATAGTCACTTTCTTGTAGACTCTCTGCGAGCCATGGAAAAACCCGATGCAGTCTTCGACCGTGCTGTTGGAATATTTCTGGCTCACGTCTTCAACGACCGGCATGGCCTCGGCCGGCAAGTAGAGGATTGTCAGAGTCGGGAATGGGATCGGGGCAGTTGAGGACGTAGACTCTTCTTCGCCGGCCATTACCGCTTACGCTTGATGCTGGGGATAATATCTTGATTTCGACCGAGATCTGCGTCCAAGCCCACTGCTGGAAAAGGTTAATTCATCCTGTTTCATTTTCATCGGCGATGGCAAACAAGATCAGGTGCTCGCACATTCTGGTTCAAAAGCAGAGCGAGGCCCTTGCGGTCCTCGAGCGGCTGAAAAAGGGCGAAAGCTTTGCAAACCTTGCTAAGGAACTTTCCATAGACAAGGGCAGCGGCAAGCGCGGAGGAGACCTAGGGTCATTTGGCCGTGGCATGATGGTAAAGCCATTTGAAGAGGCCGCTTTCAAGCTGGAAAGGGGCCAACTCTCAGAGCCTGTCAAGACAGAGTTTGGGTACCATATCATCAAGAGGCTCGACTAGAACCAATGGACGCGTACCTAGAAGAGGAGCTTTACGACCTCTTTACGTCCTGCATCAAGGACCCTCAGTCACCCGAAATCCCTGCTAGGCGAAGGCGCGCGGAAGAAATAGGCCGGGAGCTCTACACTGACGGCGGGACAGACGCACTGGAGAACATGTTCTTTGCGCTTGAAAACAGGATCAAGGACGAAATTGGCGCCGATGCCCGGCCTTTCCGGGCATGGTGGAACGGCCTCGACCCGTCCTGGAAATACTGACCTACTTTCTGGTCTTGAAGAGCACAAAGACGGCTATGGCGCCCATCATCCCGCCAAGCACCATCAAAACCTGCAACGTAAATCCCGGTATTCCGGGGTTGGGGTTTTCCATCCTAACGCGCAGTATCTGGTGGCCGCCCGCCTGCTCGATGCTGGTAAACCCTGCTATTTCTATCTGAGAGTACGGCTGATGGGTTGACATGTGCACCTTCAGCCCTGATCCGCCAACAGAAACAGTCGCGTCTTCTTCCTTCGGAGGCGGACAGCCTTCCCTTATGCTGCACTCGCCGAGCGAGTAGACCGAGAGCACTTTGGCCCTCCCCACGTCTTCTCCCATTATCCCTTCAACGCCGGCTAGCGCCCTGGTCGGGTCAAAGAGCCAGTGCCACCTTTCCATGCCTGCGTCGCCGATCTCTGTAAAGTCAAGGATTGCCCCAGACAAGATTTCGCGAGCCTCCGTGTCCATTATGGCCTCTGCGAAATCCGGAAATGTCGCTTCGAGCAGTCCAACTGGCTGGTTGATGTTCACGGATCCGTGCTCTGCAGATTGAAGGAGCACAGGGCCGTCTATTACAAATCCTCTCCAGTTCACGTCGATCGGTATGTCGTCAGAAGCGGACTGGTTCAGCTTGAACCCGGAGAATTCCTGGGTTAGCTCCACCCTGTACGTGAGGGTCATGGCGTTCGGCCCACCCTCGAGTACTCCCGAGTAGGTTACGTTGACATTGCTTACTTGTGCAGGGCTCTGAGCTTCAATGAGC
>DATEEE010000237.1:0-2235 GCA_035281285.1 Nitrososphaera sp. | reverse complement strand
AATGGCATGAGTGACACCGTGACTCCTGTCCGTTCCAGCTCTGCCTTGGTCTTGGGTCCGACAGCAATGACAGCCGTCTTTTCAAGGGCTTCTTGGATCCTGCTTTTGTCAGCTAGCTCTGATAACACTCTGACAGCCTGCGCGCTCATGAACGCGCAATAGTCCGGCCTTGCGGCCAGGACGCGGTCCAGGAATCGTCTAGCAACATCGCTGCCTGCGGGGACAATTTCGATTGTATTGAGAGCAATAGTCGTGCCACCTTCTCGTTGCACCATTTCCGAGAATTCTGCGGCGTCGCTTTCGTCCCTCGTGATTGCGATGACCCTTCCTTCCAACGGCTTCATTTCATTCTAAACCAAGCGAGCTTGCTGGCAAGCCCCGCTACGCTCCCGATTACGATTACAGCAGGGGGTCGCACTTGTGCCCTTGCGACTACCCGCGAAATTGAGGCAAGCGTCCCAATTACCGATCTTTGCCTTCCGGTGGTGCCGCTTTCGATCACCGCCACCTTGGTGCTTTTCTTCATTCCTCCTCTAACAAGCTCTCTGCATATCTGTTCTAGTTGTCCAATCCCCATGAGGACTACAACAGTGTCAACTGACCCTGCGAGCTTTTTCCAGTTCACCGAAGGCTGGCCCTTGTCCGCTTCCTCGTGACCAGTGACGATCGCTACGGAAGAAGAATGCTTTCTGTGGGTCAGTGGGATCCCCGCATAAGCCGGAGATGCAATAGCCGATGTAATTCCAGGAACTATTTCGAAGGCGACCCCGTGCTTTAAGAGAAATTCAGCCTCCTCAGCACCCCTCCCGAAAATAAACGGGTCGCCGCCCTTTAGCCGGAGGACGCTCTTGCCCTCCTTGGCGTACCGCAGCATCGTCTTATTCGTTTCGTCCTGGTGTGTCGTCGGATCGCCAACGCTCCTGCCTACGTAAGCCTTTACCGACCTTTCCGGGATCAGCGAGACGAGCTCCTTACTCACCAGCCTGTCGTATAGCACTACGTCGCAAGTCCTGATAAGCTCCATGGCCCTCACAGTCGCAAGGCCGGGGTCTCCAGGACCGGCGCCGCAGATAAACACCTTCCCCTTTCTGTTCATATCCTAGCATTCCACTCCTGAACAGCCGTCCGCCATCCTCTCGCCATCTCCATCGCTCCTTCTTTTACGAGCACTCCGGCTACGCTCCTTCCGAGCTTTTCAGGTTGGTCCTGCCTTCCCACCTTGCTTGTCCTGATATGTCTTGAACCGTCCGCCGAAAACACGCTAGCATGCAGAGTCATCCTCCCGCCCCTTGATAGCGCAACTGCGCCCAATGGGAACCTGCAGCCTCCTTCGACTACCGATATCAACGCCCTTTCGGCAAGGACTTCAGCCCGTGATCTGGGGTCTTCAATTTTCATCACCATTTCGCGGACTGCGCGGTCGTTTGCCCTGCAGACAATTGCGATGGCACCCTGGCCGGGCGCGGGCAAGAACTCGGTGACTCTGAAGCGCTCTACGATCACGTCTTTCATCCCAATCCTGGAGAGGCCAGCCTCAGCAAGGACAACCGCATCGTATTCGCCTCCTATTACTTTCTTGACCCTGGTCTCGACGTTTCCTCTTATCGGTCTGACGTTCAGGTCAGGCCTGGTGCGCAAGATCTGGACTGCCCTCCGGAGGCTGCTTGTCCCAACTTTGGATCCGGGCGCGAGCTCTTTCAGCCTGCGGCCGTTAGCCGTCACGAGAACGTCATTTGGGCTGGCCCTCTTTGGGATTGACGCGACAAGGAGCTCGGCCGAGATGTCGGACGGTATGTCCTTCAGGCTATGCACGGCGAAATCGACATCACCGTTCTTTACGGCCTCGTTTACCTCCTTTTCGAAAATCCCCTTTTCGTCCATGGTAAACAGAGGGCGCTTGTCGACGTCGCCCTTGGTGCTTATGGTCACAACTTCGAACTGGACAGGGATTCCCGCCTTTCGAAGCGACCCGATGGCAAGCTCTGTCTGTGCGATTGCGAGGCGGCTGCCCCTTGTCCCAACTCTCACTGTCTTTTTCATGGCTTTGCTACCTTGCGGAGCGCTTCGCCATAGGAATCGACGGTCCTGTCAGCATCGTCTTCGCTGTGGGCGTACGACACAAAGCACGTTTCGAATTGAGAAGGCGGAACGAAAACGTCGCGCTTCAACAGCTCGTCGTACAGCCTTCGGAATAGCCGAGAATTCGCCTTCGTTGCTGAAGCTTCGTCCTTTACT
>DATEEE010000236.1:0-14894 GCA_035281285.1 Nitrososphaera sp. | reverse complement strand
CCAAGAGCGTGGCCAAGGCAGTCGAGTCGATTCATGACGCGATCGTAAAGCTCGATAACGTGGCACATGCACCAAGCAATGTGGAGCTGTCTTCGAGCATGGTGGTGAATTTTGTCCTTGGTGCCTCCGAAAAACCCGTGGCGATGGTCTACAAATTCAAGCAGGACATCAAGTCGTACATATTTTCAATCCGCGGATCTGCGGACTGTAAGATTCACCTGGGCAGGCTCGTTAACGAAGTCGCGTCTTCGCTTGGAGGCAGCGGCGGAGGGCACGACAGGGCCTGCGGGGCGGTCATTCCAAAAGAAAGGCTCGAAGAATTCATCGAGACGATGGACAGAAAGTCATCCGGCTAGGCCAGTTCGACGATTAGCTCAACTTCCACTGCACTTCCAAGCGGGAGGCTGCTCATGCCAACCGCGGCCCTTGCGTGCCTGCCTTTTTCGCCAAAGATCTTTACAAGCAAATCAGACGCTCCATTTACCACGCTCGGGTGATCCGCAAACGAAGGCTCGCAATTCACATAACCAGTCACTTTCACGACTCGCGATATTGCGTCAAGTTCCCCGAGAGAGGCCTTCAGCTGGGCAAGCGCGTTGATCACGCACAGCCTGGCAGCTTCCTGGCCTTCTTCGACTGTCAGGTCCTTTCCCACCTGCCCTTTGAACAGCACCTTGCCGGCTTCGAGTGGTATTTGGCCGGAAACAAATGCCAGTTTTCCGGATATGACGACAGGCACGTAGGAGCCAGCGGGCGCCGGCGGAGTGGGCAGTGTGATGCCCATCGATGAAAGGACGTTGTCTATCATGTTTGCCGGCAGGTCTGCTTCGGTATTTTACCGTGTCGGCAATGCGAATATTTTTAAAAAGCATTGTCCAAGATGTAGCTGGTCAAATGGGAGCACACGAAGCTGCTGAAGGCGGCTATCACACTCATAACATGAGGATAGTTGCCTGGTCGATATTGGTTATGGGGATTTCGCTTGCAATCGTGATCGTGCTCTGGGCATCGTTTGGCCACATCGGACCAAGATTTTCTGACGAAGTGCTGCTGGAGCAGCAGAAAATGCTGCGCGAACAGTACGGCCTTCCCCCCGCGCCACCGGTGTCCGAAAGCGAGGCGCAGATTCCGCCGTCGCTAAGAGGCAAGTAATCAAAGAAGATCTTCATCGATCTTTTCTATTTTGTCAACAAACTGGGGGCAGTCGCATCCAGTGACGAGGCACCTTCCGACGCGCAGAATCGAGTCCGGCGCAGATGACTTGAAGTCGTGCACCTGATAGGTGTGCCGGCATCGAACGCAGCCCATATGGTCTGCTACGATCACGACTATGAATATATGTTTTAAGAACAAAACAAAGGATTAAAAATGAATCATTCAGGAGCCATTACGACGCATGGCGGATTTTATCGGCAATTATAGACGCCAGACTCCCAAATCCAAGTCGCTCTATTCTAGGTCAGCGAAACTATTCCCGGGAGGCATCAGCCACAACATCAGGTACTTTGAGCCCTACCCATTTTTTGCGGATTTTGCAAAGGGGAAGCACCTCCGGGATGTTGACGGCAACACGTATATCGACTACTGGATGGGCCACTGGGCGCTTATTCTTGGTCATTCGCCAAAGCCAGTCGCAGAAGCGCTGGCCGCGCAGTCAAGGTCGGGGACGCTCTATGGAACTGTAAACCGGCCGAGCGTGGAGCTTGCAGAGACGATACAAAAGCTCATGCCGAGGGCAGAGATGATGAGGTTTAGCAGCACGGGATCTGAAGCGACCATGTACGCCGTCAGGCTGGCGAGGGCAAAGACAGGCAGACGGGTGATCGCAAAGGCGATCGGCGGTTGGCATGGCTTTAACACTACTCTGATGCAAACGGTCAACTACCCCTTTGAATTCGAAGAAGGGCCGGGCCTCGTCCAGGACGAGGGCCAGTACGTCGAATCGATACCATTCAACAACCTTGACGCTTCACTCAAAGTTCTCGAGACGGTGAAAGACGACCTTGCGTGTGTCATAATAGAGCCGGTACTCGGCGGAGCCGGATGCATCACACCCAACGACGGCTACTTGCAGGGAATCCAAGAGTTCTGCAAGAAAAACGGAAGCCTATTCATTCTCGACGAGATAGTGACTGGCTTCAGGCTTTCCCTGCACGGTGCTACAGATTTATACGGACTTGAGCCCGACCTTTTCACTCTGGGCAAGATTGCCGGAGGAGGACTTCCGATCGGGATCGTGTGCGGCGACAAGGACATTATGTCGCTTGCCGACCCGGTATCGCTGAAAGAAAAGGAGGTCCGGTGCGCAATAGGTGGCGGGACATTTTCCGCGAATCCGCTTACGATGGTAGCTGGCCTAGCGACCCTCAAGTATCTCAAACAGAATCCCGGTGTCTATTCGAAAATTGACAAGCTCGGCGACAAGGCAAGACGAGGATTGGAAAGGATATTTTCACAAGAGAAAATTCCGTGCACGATCACGGGGACCGGTTCTATTTTCATGCCTCACTTTGGGGCAAATGACGTGCAAGATGCCAACGATGTGGCGACATCTGACAAGGAAGCGCTATCCAAGTATCACCTGGCCTTGATGGCAGACCATGGTGTGTTCTTTCTTCCCGGAAAAATGGGCGCGATTTCTTATGCCCATGAAGAGACTGACGTCAAACGATTGCTTTCCGCGACTGAAAAAATCTGCCAGTCAGGGATCCTAAAGTAAAAGGCGGCGCAATACGACGTTTCTGGGCAGCCGGTCAAACCAGCGGAGTTCCTCGGTTTCCCCATGATGTGCATTGCAGGTGTAAAAGACAAAATTCGCCCTGACAGAAGATTTGCCGTCCGTGAGAACAAGCCGCTGCAACCCTGCTATCTTGCCAACTTTTACCTTCAGGCCGGTCGAGCGCATGTGATGTTCAAGGATTTTGGCGTGGTTCTGACCTTTTTTCACGGTCACGAACGGCACCGACCAGCCGTCGCCAAACTTTTGAAGCAGAGTCCTACCTCTGCTCGTGGCCACGCAGGCTGCGGCCCTAAACACAAACTGGCCGGCGGCCAGGCGCTGAAACTCTGCGAGCGTGTCTGACTTGAGTCGAATTCTCGATCTTCCCGAAGGGATCTTTGACCTTGAAATCCGCCTATAGTTCCCTCGTGTGTAAATGAGAGGAATGCGAGCGTCGTCGAACCTGGCATCGAGTACCTTGCCCAGGACCATGATATGATCTCCCACTTTTTCGATCCTGACGAGCCTGCATTCCGCGTTAAGCGCGCAGCCCTTTATCATGGGCACGTTGATCCTTTTTCCTCGGTAGGTTTCGAAAGCTCGCGGTATGGCCAACTTACTCAGCTCTGTTCCGGAATATCCACCGGCAAGATTCACCAGCTCTGCCTGATCATCTGAGGCGAGGTTAATTCCAAACTCGCGGCTGTCGAGAATATTCCAGTAGGTCGGTGATCGGTGAACAAATGCGGCAATTATCATTGGCTCGTAAGAAACCTGCATTGTCCACTCAGCCGCCATTACATTTGGCCCGTATCTGGCTCCGTTTGTGGTAAGCAAGGCGACAGTTGTTGCAAAATACCTATGCGCATTGTCCATGATTCGAGCTGGCAATAGCTCAGCTTGCTATCCGGCGTTAATCAAACATTTCGTCTTCCAATTCTGGGTTCATTGATGATCAGCACAGCAACCGGTCCCGCTGAACGCACAGTTACGCCAACACTTAAAAAGCGGAAAAAGGGAATCCTACGGTCGTACATGGCTGCCAGGAAGAACACATCTCGCAAAAAGCGGCTGATGAAGCGCACGCTGCAGAATAGGCCTGTGCCTGCCTGGGTGGTCATTAGGACGAACAGAAAAGTCAGAACCAATCCAAAGAGAAGGCTTTGGAGGAGATCTGACGTGAACGTAGGTTGATTGGGAATATGTCAACATCAGAAAATCTTACACGCGTTTACACTATTAACCTTGGAAGGGCTTGGCTAACTCCGCAGCACAAGCGCACCGACAGGGTCGTCAACATGATCAAGGAATTTGCGGAAAAGCACATGAAGAGCGACGAAGTAAAACTGGAGCAGGAGCTTAACAGACAGATTTGGTCAAGGGGCAAGACTAACCCGCCGAGGAAGATGAGAGTAAAGATGGTCAAGGACGAAGACGGTGTTGTGACGGTCTCGCTTTATGAAGACGTGCCGGAGGCAGCGGTGGAAGAAAAAAAGCCAGAGCCAGCAGCTCCGGAGGCGCCAGCCTCGCCTGAGGCCACTGCAGAGCCAGTTGCTCCTGAAGCCGAAAAGCCTGCGGATAAATGATTGAAGTCTGTCCGGTTTGCTACAAGTTTCTTCAAACCGTGCTTGACAAGAAGAAAATGAAGGAGATTAGGCTCGCAGAGTCTGGCCAATCCTGCAAAAGTGTTTATCACAAGAAATTGATCGATTGAAACGGAAGTGCCTGCCTCAGGCAACGTCACCCACCGCCTTGTTTCAGAGTACTGGAAAGGCAAAAATTAACGTCACGTTGCTAGAGTAAGAAGCTGAAAACCACCCTCAAAGAGATGGATGCCTGACTAAGCTGCAGGAGCTCCAAAGGGATGCCGCGGCAGGCGGCTGCGGGTCGCAGAAAATGGGTTCTGTCCAATACATGCTTGTGATATTCTAGTACTCTAATGTATAGTCCGGAGTACCGGACTGAACGGCTAAATGAGCTAGCTACGCTCATAAAGAAAATAGCTCAGTTCGGCCCTTACGATTTAGGCTGGTTCAGTCGCTTTGCTATTTTGTGGACATCGTATAATTGCCATATCCAGAATCCCGCGGTCATCAAATAGCCCCACCAAGCGAAGACGTAATAGAGAATGAAAAAAAGCGCAAAGAATGTGATGAGAATGACTATCCCTCTTACCGCACGGTCGAGATAAATCTGTCCCGACCCTGGGATAAAGAAACTCAGCAGGAATGCTAAAACTAGCTTTTTTTCCAAATGATGTTGATTCGATCTAGACTGATCTATAAGAAATAGCTCAGCGAGATCCGGTTGCCGGGACCAAACCCATTTGTTGGAGCATGCCAAGCATGTCAGCTTCAACCCACCTCTCTGCAATCTTGCCATCTTGGATGCGGTAGAACTGCATTTCAGTGACCTCAACGTGCTTGCCTGTGGCAGGAATTCCCATGAGTTCGCCCTTGTGAGTTCCACTCCAGGTTATTCGTAGTGCGACTTTGTCGCCCTCTGCCACAATATCTTCTATCCTTGTCTGAAAATCCGGCATTGCTGGCCGAAGGGCTGAAAAGAGTTGCCTGGTATCGACATTAGTTGGAAGTCCGGGCATGTGGAGTTTTGCGTCTTTTGTGAATAGACGATCTACAAACGACAAGTCTCCTGTCTGGAAAAAGTCTCCCAGCTCTTTGGCGTAACGAAGGGCTATGGCTTTGTTCTGCTCGTTTGACACGTACCGAATTGAGTGGCGTTCTATAAAAAATAGCGCAGCGGCTAGCAGCTTGAAGGCAGTGTCCAACTTCTTGTCTTTCTCCTATTCCCGTTTCGTCAGATCTCCAAATGCATCTAGGCTCAGAACAAGTCGGCACTTCTCGCTACTGCAGAATTTTGGAGAACTGATGCCGGCTAGGATCAGGCTTTTCCTGTTAGCTATCTACGAATTTCGGTAGTTGCAGATGGCGCAGCTGGTAAATGTTTCGCCATCGAGATGATTAAAGTGGGTCCCGCATGACCTGCAGGTGTGGTGGATGTCTTGGTAGCCGTCGGCCGCCTCAAAGGCGTTGCTTTCGAGCTCCGTGCTTTTGCACGAGATGCACCGGCAGCCGCATGTGATCACGTGGAAGCTAGCCCAGCACTGCTCTAAAAATCTATTCTATGATGGGTATTGGGAGAACTATTTCCGGCGCTGACTCGGGCTCGTCCCAATCAAGCACACTTTCCTTTGGAAAGATGTCGCCCAATGGGTCGTACCTGTCGAACCGCGTTTTCTGCTCGGCGGTTGCCATCAGGTGAACCTTTACGCCATCCGCTGCAGAAGTTGAGGTGATCGCTACTTCAGTACGACCTTCTGTCTTGAACATGCCCTCCATGCACCCAACTATCTTGTTCATATCGCCGACGGGCACTCTTTCACCTCCAACGACGTAGAGCATAGTCCGGCTGATAGCACTGGGTTCGGGCACGTCATGGTAAAGCATTGCCACAGAATCTCTTAGGGCTGATTCCGAGTCGTTTCCTGACTTGCTTGTGCACAGCACATTTACCTCGCGCCTCACCCCGCCAGTCGAGACTGAGGCAAGAACTTCGGTTATCGCCTCGTTTGTCAACTGATAGCACTGTTCCTGTGTAAGCTCGGGGTTACTGTCCAGGAAAGCATCGTTATCCATCACAATGACAGAGTCGCAGGTCTCTCTCAACCTCCTAAAGGCGGTTCCTGCAGCAAATAGCCTGTCCTTTTCAAACTTGAAAGGCATGATGGCCACGGAAATAACGGTGGCGCCAGCTTGCTTTGCAAGCATGGAAATCACAGGAGACATTGCAGCCCCAGCGTGTCCGGCCAGGTTTGAGACCAGAATCACAGTCTGATAGCCCGCCAGAGCCGAAACAAGATCTTCTCTCACGGCTTCTGTGAACGACCTTAGCTTGTAAACTGACGGATTGATCCAACCGCCGGTCTCAACAAGAATTCCACCTCGCCCTCCGTCCGCGATGTCCCTGCCGTCATTGCTAACCACCATGCACTTGCAGCTAAACGCCGCTGCTGTCTGTTTTGCGATCCTGCTGCCTGCGCCGCCTATGCCTACTAACAGTACTGGATTTCTGATCAAAAGATCGTTCACGGTACCCCGAGCTCCCCGTCCACAATAAATTGCCCAAGTTAAAAAACTTTGGTGATTGAATCAGAGCTGATCTTGGCGTAACAATGTTGAGCTGCGCTGCGGAATTACATTTGCACGCAGCGAAAAGTTGGAAAAATCATACACTTTTACGCGCAGGCGATCTCCAAGCGAAATGCCAGCTGCGGCTCCGCGCAAAACTACCGGCTTGTACGCAAAATTCCTGCCCTGGGCGACCGATCCGTTCGCTGCCAGCTCATCAACAAGTACTTCGCCTTCCCAGCCGATCCACAGCTCGTTCCGACTCTCCGCAATTTCTTTTGCCAGAATATGCAATCTTTCCGACCTCGATTTGGCCACCTGAGAGCTGACCCGTCCCTTCGATTTTGCGGCTGCGGTGCCGGGCCTCGCTCCGTAACGGGAGATATTTACAATGTCGGGTCTGGATTCAGAGATTACGCCAAGGGTCTCCTCAAAGTCGTCTTCGGTTTCTCCAGGAAACCCAACAATGACGTCGGTGGCTATGGTCATCTCGGGGACCCTCCTCCTCAACTCACGCACGGCCTCTAAGAATATCTTCGAGGTGTGTCCCCTCTTCATCTTCCGAAGGATTCTGTCGCTTCCACTTTCGACCGGGACATGAATAAACTTGAACAGTTTGTCCTCCTTTCGGAAGAGATCGACGAGCCTGTCCTGCATACGAGGCAGGTACATTGGGTTCATCATTCCCACTCGTATCCAGAATGCGCCGGGAACTTTGCAGGATGCCGACAACAGCTCAACGAGGTCGGATCCAAAGTCAATGCCATAGCAGCCGTTGTCGGTTGAAGTTAGCCACACTTCGCGGCATCCCCCCTTGACATCAGACTCTATCTGCCGGATTATGTCCCCTATCCGATAGCTTCTGAGCATACCCTTTGCCAACTTGGTCTGGCAGAAAGTGCATTCGCTGAGACATCCACTGGCTACTTCGACAATGCTTACTGTCTGATTGAGGCGGACCCGCGGTATGTTGATCTTGTCCCTGCCAGTGTCCTCAAGAGCTACCTTTCGGTCGCCTGCAAGTGCAGAATTAGCGATTTCCACAATCCTGTCAATTGAAGCAGGTCCCATAAGGCTCGCAGAAGGGCTCAAAGATTCGACCCTGCGCCTGTCAGCCTTGGGAAGGCAGCCTGCGACGACTAGCGGCTTGCCTGTCTGAGCAAGTCGATCTATCCGTCCAAGCATCCTGTGTTCGGAAGCGTCCTTTACAGAGCATGTAACAATGACATTGAGCGATACGTCGTCAGGCCTGTCGGCTAGCTCGTAACCCGAGGCTCTGAGCAGGCCGCTTATCATCTCTGAATCAGCCATGCTCGCAGAACAGCCGTATGCCTCCACCCAAACTCTTGGCTTTGTATCCGCCATGTTTTTCTTGAGAACAGGGATTGAATCTATCAGCGTCGGTTTTAGCGACTTTACGAGCATCGGGCTGCCGGCTGGTGGGGGTGCTTGCCTTAATAGTCCTTGCTCCGAAGGCAGCCTACCGTTATGCCCCTTTCATCCCTCTTGACCAGATCTGGGACAGTATCGAAACATAAGTAGTAACCAATTCGCCTGTCTCCATGGATTCGCGGTTCTTCTCCATGTCGTTTCCAAGCGCCATCGCAAAGGCTCGCGGAATCTTTAGGTGCTCGGTCAAGTAGATCAAAAAAGAATAATACATCAGCTTCATGACCTGTTCGTTCTGCGGGTTGGGACCTGTCTTCATGTCTTCTGAGACGTTTGCCACCACTTGGGAGAACGCGGGAGATAGAAACGCTTCTCCTTCGGTCCCTGCTTTCAGCGTTATTATTCCCATCTGTATCAGATCCTCGACTGCGGATGCGACCTGTTCTACCCGCTGGTGATGGTCCTCGCTCATGTCCTGTCAGGCTCACCATCGCTATTTTAGATTTCCACTGGCCGACAGATACGACGATATCATCCCTGGGTCGATGACTCCCTGCACCACGTACGGCCTGCCGTCGGCCAGTCTGATGTCCATCGCGACTGCGCTGTACGGAATGTCAAACTGTTCGATTCTTGCTTCTTCTTCGGTTTCAAAGATTTTTTCACACGTCCCCGTCTTGCACGAGAATCCACAGATCTTGACGATTTTCCTTGACCCCGAGCCTGCGGCTCTTCCGCCCGCCGAACCCCTCGACTCTTCCACAAGGAGGACAAAGACCGTGTTGTCCAATTTTGAGTCAAGCGTTATTTCGGCCTGCGAGACCACCAGCTTGCGCTGAGGTAGTTGCAGAAGCTCTTCTAGCGACTGTGACACAGCAGCATCGGAACCGGTTTTCCGCTTATATTAGTTCGCGGAGCCCCAGCATCGGGATAGGTACGCCAGAGCCTTCAAAGATGAGCCCGGCCAATGGTATTCCAATGCCATGACGTGCGCATACATAAATAACTTGAATGCGATTGCTGTTGCATGCCAGGGCATACGGATGATAAGTTTTGGGAACTCAAGGAATCGGCAAAGTGGTCCCTTGACTTGGGCGAGCGCAAGGCTGCTGTAAAGCAGCTGGCGCAGTTGTACGGTCCTGCCGCCTTTGATTCCATCGCCGAAATTCGAGACGTTTCAGCGTTTGAGGAAATAAGAAGGGCTTGCATAGAAGCAATAAAGCACGCGTCGACAAATGGCAGGTCGGTTCCGCTCAAAAATTCTCAGGCGCGCCGAAAAGTGCGGAAAAAGCGAAGCCAGAAAAAGCAACGGAAAAAACGCTCCAATTCGCAATAGATATAATATCTATTTGGGGATTCAGGGGCATGGTCAAGACAGCTTCATCACCCCAGATATTGAAAACTGGAAGTGCCGCGCCGGGATTCACCCTCAAGGGCGTGGACGGCAAAATGCGCTCGCTAGCCGAAGTTAACAGCAAGGCCACTCTTGTGGTCTTTATCTGCAACCACTGCCCTTACGTCAAAGCAAGGATAGGTGACCTGGTTTCGCTCCAGAGCAAGTTTAGCGCCTCTGACCTGCAAGTGATCGGGATCAACAGCAACGATCCGAACTACAAAGACGAAGGATTCGACAACATGGTTAAATTCTCAAAGGAGTACAGCTTGAATTTCCCGTACCTGATAGACGACAGCCAGCAGACTGCAAGGGACTTTGGAGCGGTCTGCACTCCCGACCCGTTCCTGCTCGACGCAGACAAGCGGCTTGCCTTCCATGGGAGAATAAACGACGCACTCGAGCCGGAGGCCAAACCCACAGTGCCGGTCATGGAGAACAACGTGCGAAAACTGCTGAGGGGAGAAAAGATAGTGAAGGACTTTGATCCTTCGATCGGATGCTCGATAAAGTGGAACGCCTAGCCGTAGGCGTACACTATCCCTTTTTCTCCACGCGGGTGACGCCATTCGGTTTCTTTGGAGCAGGTGCCGCATTCGATACATGCTTCGTGCTGAAGCGTCACGTCCTCTTTTTCGAGGCTGTAGCATCCCGTAGGGCACATCGTCACCATCTTTTTCATGAATTCTGATTTCGGGTCCAGAACTTTGATGTGAGACAGCCTGTCGTCGTCGTATTTCAGTTTGGCAACGCGCTCTGCCGTGTTCGGGATGCTGGGCTCGTAGGTGGCACTGACATTCCGACCCATCTTTTCTGCAAGCTCCACCGGGACTTGGACGTACGTTTCCTCCGACTCCACCATTGGCAGCAGCTTGTCATAGCCCAGTATGTTTGCAAATCCGACTGCAAGCCCCCTTAAGGTCCCGCTCGACATCAGCTTGAAAACAAGGCCGTAGCGCTGTCCTACGATGTCCTTTGGAACGTCCTTTGCGGCATCAAGAAAGATTTTGAGATAGTCCTTGTCTATCTCCTTCATATCCCTCGTGTACTGGCTTTCTTCGACTAGCTGCGAATAGTGTTCTCCCATATAGTCATTTGAAAAGTTGTTCCTGTCGATGGCGCGGGCAACTGCCGACGCCGCCCTTGCTGCGTCGTCAATTCCCACGTTCAGCCCTTCAATCCTCGGTCCGACAAAGACACCCCTGCCGGCCGCGTCGCCGACGAACAGCACATTTCCGCTGTACGGCTTTTTCATCATGCAGCGCTTGCCATCGGGAACGAGCTTTGCAGAATATTCTAGCTCCACATAATCTGTGACAAATTTTGTGCGGTACTTGTTCTCTAGCTCGTTTCTCACATAGTCAAGCCGGGCCTTTACCTCTTCCTCCGACTTGTACTTGCCCGACTCGACCAGCTTCCTCCGGGCCGATGGCGAGTAATAGGCGTCCCTTATTTCGTTCCAAGTCTTGATCAGTTTGCTGACCGCAAATCTGACGCGCAGCTGCTCTTCCTTTGGTAGGTCCTTGTCGATTTCTTCCTTGAAGGCGACTTCGTCTTTTATGAATTCTGAAACCATCGGGTTCCTGAGGAGCGAGTCGATCAAGCTGCCAGGCGACGATGGGCTGCGGAATAATGAATCATAGTGGTACACCGCCCCCACCGAAAGGGTGTCGCGGTTGGTATACACGAATCCTCCTCCGATGTGGTTCAGGGTGATGTCTCCGGCGAACAGGTGTGCAGCCCCTTCATCGGGACCTATGCCAAAGCGCTCTTCGATCAGCTGCTCGGGCAGCTTTACTACCACCTTGACGCCTTGGTATAGCTGCTCTGGCGTGAACTTTGGTCTGGCCCCGGTGATTTCTGCGACTTCCGAGTTGACGCCGTCGGCTGCTATCACCGCCTTTACCTCGAACGGCTCGAGCTCGTCGGTTTCAACTAGGGTCCTGCCTTCCCCTTGCTGACGAATGGACCGGACGTGCACCCCTGACACGATGCCCCCTCCGTTCCGCTCGGCGCTCTCCCCGGCCCGCTTTGCGAACCACGAGTTCAATTTGGCCAAAAGGACGGAATACCCAAAGTTGGCCTGGTATTCGTGAGCCTGGGTCAGGTCCATCGTGAAGACCTTTTTCCTGGAGGTTGAATGAAGCATGTATTTTGTGATCTTGCGTTCCACCGGCAGGTCGCTAAGGAAATCCTGGCCGAATACGTCTTCGACGTTGTGAGTTACTCCATGCTTTGGTTTTTTAGAATACAGTATGCCGCCGGAAACGTTCTTTGTCCCGACATTTCTGCCGGCTTCAAGCAGAACGGCCTGCTTGCCCAGGTTTGAAAGCTGCTTCAGGGCAGCCAGACCGGCGGAGCCACCTCCGACTATTGCCACGTCGTACTTTTCCAACTAGCGCTTCACCTCCATCGAAGGCTTGAGCATCCGCAGTTCCTCGAGCAGCGCCGGAACGACGTCTTCCATCCGGCCCTTGATAAACAGGTCGCATTCGTCTTTCATTGGCGAATCCTCGTCAGGGTTGATAGCGACTACGAATCCCGACTCTTTCATGCCGGCGATGTGCTGCATCGCCCCGCTTATTCCGACTGCTATGTATAGCAGCGGTGCAACCTTGCGGCCGCTCGTCCCAATCACTCTGTCTGGAACCATGTAGGTCGAGCTCAGGCCCTCGCTCATTTGGAATGGCTTTTTCGAAATTGGGAGCGATACCCCTATTTCTGCCTCAAGCGCAGCCGCAAGCCCCTGTACTCGCCGTATGTTTTCTTCAGGTGATTCCTTGATCCCCCTGCCAAAGCTGACTATGGCCTTGTGGCTGTCAAAGTCGACAGAGCTTTCCACTTTCTTTCTGCTGACGATCTTTACCTTGCTGTCGCTTTCGTCAAGCTCCACCTGGTAATCGATTATCTTGCCCTGGCGCCGGCTGTCCGGTTCAATCGAGGGAAATACGCCGGGGATGATGCTGCAGGATTGAGGATGGTACTCTCGGGCTATTGCGGGGTTCTTGTTGTCAAGGCAGAGTATCGTAGTCCAGAGAAATCCGGAAAAGTCGGGGCGGTACATTTCAAGTGTCTTCTTGTAGACTATGGGCTGGCCCTTGGTCTTGTGCTCATGCCGGATCTCGAGATCTTCGATGACCAGCTTGTTGATGTCAGAAGCAAGGCCTGATTCAAGCTCTGCCATCACAGTCGAAGACAGGTGCCTTCCTACGCTGTCTGCAGCAAAAAACATGTATCGGGGCTTTACAAAGTCGGGGGAATCGGAATACTTCTGCGCAAGCTCGCGACTGGCAGCGATTTTGCTAATCACCTTTGTGTCAACGAGGTTTCGGGAGTACTTCAGAGACGGGCTGTCCGCGTATATCACGGCGTCTGCTCCATGCTGTATCAGGTCTTGACACATCGTGCGCACGCCGTGACCCAGAACCACGGCCACTACCATTTCGCTCGAGCCGTAGCGCGAGTTAAAGCCATCAATCAGGCGCCGGGCCTCTCCGAGCATTTCAAGGCTGACTGGAACCAGCCGACCTTCGTCGTGCTCTATGATAACATACAGGTGTTCGTACTTTTCGCTCATTTTATCACCATGCCTTCAAGCACTTCGTACATCTTTGCCGCCGCCTTTCGGAGCTGCGCCCTGTCAGAGCCGTCTATGACTTCGGCCCTGCGGCTGGCCTTTGCCTTGGGTATCTTTTCGACCTTGTAGACTATGGTGGGAGATCCCGGCAGCCCCACCAGCTTGGGGTCGGCTCCCAGCTGCTGGGCGTTAAAGACCTTCAGGTAATTCTTAAAGTTCTGCGCCCTTGTCTTGGCTTCCTTTTCGCACCGGTCAAGTGCAAGCCTCTGCGAAACGGTGCTGTAGGACGACTTGAACGACGGGTCTATCGCAATAAATACGGGCAGCGACGCCTCCACTTCCTCAATGACATCGTAAAATCCCTGGAGCGAGATCAGCCTCTTTGCTCGTACCAGCCTCTTTTCCGGATCCACGTCATAGTCAACTACGTTTCCAAGGAACGTAAAACCAAGCTTCCATGCAGTCTGAGGCCCGGTCTGTCCGGTTTCGCCGTCAGACGCCCTGTGGCCGGAAAAGACCATGTCCACCGCGCCACCTTCAACCTTTGAAATTCCGGTCTTGAGGACCTCTGCAGTAGCCAGTGTGTCAGCGCCCGCAAAAGCCCTGTCGCTGTAGAGATGGAGCTCATCCGCATCGCAGGCCAGTTGCGCCTGCTGAAGAGCTGCGTCAGCATTAGGCGGGCCCATTGTCGTGACGGCAATCCGAGCCCCGTAACGCACTTTCGCATAAAATGCCGCCCTGGCGGCTATCGCGCTGTGAGGCCCCAGGATGCTTTTTGTTTCCGCTCTATTGAGTGTCCCGTCCGCGTTGTAGCTGACATTTCCCTCCGAAAAGTCAGGTTCCAGTTTTACTATTACTGCAATCCGTAGCGTACTCAAGAGATATCCCTTTTAAGTCCATTTACTACCTTTAAATGGGTTTTGAAACACCGCTAGTGACTTGCTATTGCCTTTTGCACAGGCGATTCCCGGAGTACTTCGTATGCCGTGCGCATTTTTCGGTAATAGTCGGGCATCTTTGGCGGAAGCATCGTGTAGGCGATGTAAAAGTCCTCTGCCTCTCGGAGATAGCGCCTAATCTTGTCGTGTCCCGGCACCCGCTGGATAAACGTCATGTTGTTCAACCTGTCAGCCAGCTTGATCGCCTTGACATCATAATCTGCCTGCTGGAGTATTTCGCAGTACTCTTGGAAGCGAGCCGCTGCCTTTTCAGAGTCTGTACCGCCCGGATAGTTTTCGAGCGGCCTTATTTTGAGCTCGGTCGCGATGTCCCGTATCTTGCCTCCGAACCGGTATTCTAGGTAGGCCTCAAACCCGTATGACTTTGACTCAAAGGCATTCAGAATGCGGTCGTCGTCTTCCATCACGTCATGTAGGATGGCGGCCACGATTTCGACGCTCGTGATGTTTCTTCCTTCGGCACGATAGTGGCGTACCACGTCCATGGTGACAGGCCAGGTGTGCGTTTCGAGGAACCTTGACGAGCCGTCTTCCCGAAACAGGCCAGAGTGAACCTCCTCGGCAAGCTCCATTGCTCCTTTCACGTAGCTGTCTACTCGAACCTTGGCGTCATTCTCAAGAAATGAAAGGAACTGATCCCTTGTCACGCGTGGATTTTCGAGTTTTTCCATGGCACTATAGCGAATTGGATAGAGAAAAGAGTTGCTAT
>DATEEE010000235.1:0-13238 GCA_035281285.1 Nitrososphaera sp. | reverse complement strand
TTTAATAGTTATGCAAGAAGAATCTGGAATCAGAAAGCGATTGTCGTATTGGCAATGTTCCAGTGTCCAGTACAGAAATTTTTGCGGCTGATAAATCCCGAAAAGTCATTGATTGCCGAATTTTTTGTCCATGAAAAAAAGGTGGGTTTGACCGGCATGGCGCGCTTTAGTCTGAAATGGTTTTTGAGCTCGGAACGCTAGAGCTCATTCATGCGCTCCAAGACCTCTCTTGTCCTTGTTTCCCCTTCCAAAATCGAGCTCTTGATGGTGTCAATGGAGAAATCCGCATTTTCGTATACGTGCGGGTGCTTCTCTTCCCGTGTTATGTAACGAATGCCAAGGATTTCTGCTCCTCGTTCCACCTTGAACTTGCGGTACTTTCTTTCCAGTTTTTTTCTGGTAGCGGGATCTACTTTCGACGGATCTGCCTTCTCCAGAGCATTGTAAAGTTCGTCAATAAACCGTAAGTAGCTCGTGATCACCTTCATCATCTTTACGTTGTGGAGCGTTTTGTCGCTGAATATGATATCCCTAGCCCGGTGCAGAACTTCGGCTAGGTTCTGAGGCAGTTCCTGAATATTCTTTGGATAGTTTTCCACGATAAAGATTTTCTTGTCAGCCACCGGCGACGCATCGATCACCTCTCTCAGGGGAGTGTTGCTTAGGAGTCCACCGTCCCAGCAGTAAACTCCCTCTTCGACTTCCACCCACGGGAAAAAATAGAGCGGGTAAGCTGACGTCGCAAGCACATGCCGGGGTGAAATCTGCTGTTGGGCGCTGTCAAACGTAAGAGGCTCTGCCGTGAGCACGTTTACCGCCGTGATAATGAGCCTCGCATGGGGGTTGCCCTTTGGATGCAGTTTTGAATAATCCACATACCTTTCAAGCGTTTTGGCTAGAGGACTATGGTCATAGACATATGTCCATTTGTGTGGCGCGAAAAAAGAATCATCCTTCGAAGCGTTGGAGAGTAGCCATCGGGGCACAAACATTTTTGGATTTCCCATTGTAGCCGATTGGTAAAATGACCCGATGGAATTGACATGAGCATCAAATTCAGAGCCAAAGTTATTCCTAGACCATGACTCCATGGCCTGGGCCTGGAAAAGTTGCGGCACTGAAAAGCCTCGGAGTGAGCTGTTTTCGGCAAGCTCGAGCCAGAACTGCTCGAGGGCTTCTTCCGGCTGATCGTTCACACATCCCGCGATTATGGCAGCATTCACCCCACCAATCGAAGTGCCGGCCACCACGTCAATCTTGCCGCAGCCCTTGCTCTTGGCAAGCGCCTTGTATACTCCGCATGCGAACGCACCCAGCGAGCCCCCTCCCTGCAGTATCAGCACATTTTCCGGCTTTGACTTCATATCTTGCGTCATCGGTCAAGCACTGCCCGTCAGTCCGACTCGATCCTCCGAATATTGGAATGAAATGAGAACTAACACAGTTCTGATGGGGTTTTCGAACTAATGAGGATTGCTTTCTCGCAGACACGCGGTAACTTTGCCTAGCCCGGATAATTTACCGCGGATGCATCACTCCGATGCAAGCTATGACGATGGGATTCTATTTTTATATTCGGACAATATGGATTCAACAGATGCCGTCTGGCGAACCAGACTATGGGAGTGACGAAAAAGAACCCGGCCGGGATTCCGTGGAAAAACCGGCAGATTTCTTTGGAAGGTTGAAGAATCGGAAAAACAAAAGTCGGCAAACCGATAATCCTCACCCTCCTGGTTACACTTGGAGCGTGGAGGAACTCGTCTCAGAATTGAAGAAGCTTGGACTGGATCCGCCTGGTCTTGGGAGGTTCATCACTTCACTCCATAGACTTGCCGTGGCATCAAACGTGGATCCTCAAACTCTGGCCTCACTGATAAGAGATCTCTCTCGCCTGTCCCAGGGCAGCCAGGTTTCTTTCGATCAAATACGGGCCAGGATAACAAAACTTTCTGAAGAGAAGACAGTGATTCAGGCAAGAATATCCGAGCTAGAGGGAAAGAAGTTCAGGCTCGAAAAGGAGATAACCGCTGCGGAGAGCACGCGTCAGGAAAATGGGAAATCGCTGGCTAACTTTGCTTCAGTCCGGGAGCAGCTCGACCGCGTTGGAATCACGATAGAGGACGTCTCGCGTCTGAGATCAGCCATAGATTCAGCCGCCCAATTAGGTTATGACCCGCATGAAATATCACAATTGCTGCAGGACACAAAGGCCGCCTTAGACAAGAGGCGAAAAGCGGATGACGAGCTGGAACAGCTTCTCGATTCTAAGAGAGTAGTCCAGCTGAAATTGGCACAGCTCGAAAACGAAATAGTGGAAAAGCAAAAAATCATCGAATCTGCAGAAAACATAACGCGCACTGGTATGGCTCCCGAGGATCTGGAAACTATTTCTTCAATCGCAAGGATGATTGCAAGGACAAGGAACGTCGACGAAACCGCGGCTCGCAAAACCTTGCTTTCGGATCTGCAGAGCTACTACGGCAACGACCAGGAATTGCGTAATCGACTGCGCACCATTGAGGGCCTCTTGCGCGAAAAGGAAGAAAAGTTCAGCCTGCTCGAAACGGATTTTCGCAATGAAAAGGCCGTCCTTGAAAATGTCAGCAAGCTCATCTCCGCAGGCATAACTGAAACTTGGTTGGCAAATCTTAACAAGGTGATCAGCGCATACGGGAGCGACCTTGAGGTCCTTGCAAAGGAACTCGAAAATCGCAATGGTCTTGCCGCCAGCATTGAAGAGCTTGCCAAATCAAAGAAGGCACTGCTGGAAGAGGAAAGACTATTGCGGCAAAAGGTTGTTGCAGCAGAAGATCAGCGACTAAAGACACTCGCGATGATCAACCAAATGATCGTAAACGCGTCCCGCTCCGGCGAGAAGGATAGCTCGGAGCGACCGCTCGATGTTGCGTCTGTGCGCGGCAGCAAGGGTGATTTTCTGGCGGCGGCTCAGAAAGCGATTGAAATGATAAGGGCAAAATTGCCGCCTGATAGCCCTGCAAGACTCGTACTGGAGCATGCACTGCTGGCCCTGAAACTAGAATCAAAATTCGGCAGCTGAAACCCTACGCGGGTCTTTCCGCGCAGCGCTACAAAATGAAACACGCTAACCTATCGAATTCCTTACAGGTCTGACACTGACACACTCTGATCCACAGGATGGGCATTCTGATCCCAGATCGGAACCGAAAACAGAAGCGCACCACAGGCAGGATCTGCAAATTGCAAATCCCGTGCTTGATGCTGAACCGATATGAATTTGACTTGCGGCTGATTTTGGATTCATTTTAATTCCTTTCTGCCATCGTCCAATCACGCGGCGTGACTTCGGATAACTGCATTTTGTCATTGCCAGAACAATTTAAGTCTTCAGGATTCGAGCCTCGTAGAGTTTCGCTACAAGGAAACTAAGCCCCCAATTTCGGTATCCGATTCACTCAAGATTCATCTGCTCAGAACGAATAGATTCATCAACAGAATTGCTTAGAAAGGTTCTCAGCCTCACCGCGCCTGTCCCAGAAAGATGTGGTTCAGTTCTAAGAATGCATTAACACTTCCGTAGCGCCCGATACACGGCAGATAGGAATGGCAATGACGAGCCCTTTCCAGATGATCACGCCCCAGCTGGTTGAAAAACCGAGGTCATTCTCAACTCGTAGAATACGTCCAGCACAACATATGGCAGCAATGATGGTTTAAATTACCGCCCTAGTTAGGTAAGCCTAACTATCGGCAGGCGCTCCCTGTCCTAGTTACCTGGTTGAGATATTGAGAGCCCTTCGAGCAAGCGGTTGGTCGGTTATTGCAATGGCCGGTTTACTGCTTGTTACTTCACCCAGTTTCGCTGCAGCACAGTCGCCGGGCGATTCGGAAAAACTTGTAATTCTCGTGAACCTCGACAGGATTTCTGTTCAGCTGCTGCTTGCCCAGTCAAGTCTCGAGTCTGGTGATGTTGATTCTGCGTTTGCTCATGCTTTCATCCCTCATTCTACGACCTTTCCGTCGATCAAGACTCCGCTTGCTGCAATTGACCCACAGATGGGAAGTGATCTCGAGTCGCACCTCACGGACCTGCCGATCAGGATCAGAACCGGTGGTGCGTCAGCCGATGAAATAAGGGAAGAGGTGACCACCATCATGTCAATAATTAGTGCCATAGAACAGCGCATTGCTCCCGACCTGCAAACCAACAAGTCTATGACGTCACAGCTGACCGTGTTCCTGCTCAGGGATTCTGTCCAGTCATACCAAGTCTACCAGTCAGAAAACCATCAGGTGGATCACGAAAATGCGATCGGACTAGCAAGTCAGGCAGAGTCACGCTACCGGACGGTAGCAGGTTTGCTTGATGACAGAAGAAGTCAAGAGATTGATTCGTTCTTTGCAGACCTAGGGTCACTCCTGCAAGAGCGGGCAGATAGCGCAAGGATAACACAACTAGTAGCTGCGATTGAACGAGATCTTGCTGAAGACTTGTCCCTGGGCCATGGCACCGCCTCGGGAGAGCATCAGGCATATTTTGACACTATCAGAGAACTGCTTGCAGGTGTCGTTTCTGAAGTCAGGGCAGGCAACTACGATCAGGCTGATCAACATGCGATATCCGCTTACCTTGACAACTACGAGTACCTGGAGGCGCCCATAGAGCGGCATGACGCAGAACTAATGACTGCAATAGAGATCGAAATGAGGGAAGAGCTCCGAGAAATGATAAAGGCCGAAAGTCCTGCCGATGAAATCGAAGTCCATATCGACGGCATCCTTCAGAAACTTGAGCAGGCAGAGGAGCTCCTAGCGAATGACCCACAGACACTGCCGCCTGGAACACCAGGACAGGTTGGAGGTTTTGCAGATATCGAAGGGCTTTCGGCTGGCTTTGGAACCTATGCAGGCGACCGGAGGGCGATGGGTGAAACGGAGGACCCCGCAAAGGCCCAGGTCAGAAGTGACATTGATCAGATCAGGCTAAAGCTGGATCAGACGCTAGAACTTTACAGAACTGGCGATGCTGACGGCGCGCTAACGGCATCGCGTTCGGCTTATCTCGATAGCTACGAAAGGATAGAGATCCCGCTTAGGCCAATAGACCCGGATTTTACGCTAGAAATGGAAATCAAATTCGCCGAGCTGCGGAATTTGATCCAGGCCAGAGCACCATATTCGGATGTTGAAGGCAAGATAGTCGAAATACGGAGGGGTTTAGACGAATCTGAACGACTGGTTTCTGGCACCGGGATAATCGCACCCACAATCGCATTTTCCACATCGTTCTCGATAATTTTCAGGGAAGGACTAGAGTCCGCGCTGATCATAGGCGCAATCCTCACTTATCTGGAGGCGTCGCGTAACGAGAGGTTCAAGAAACACGTCTACTATGGCATCGTGCTTGCATTCGCAGCCACTGCCGTTACATGGTATGTGGCCCAGTACATCATCGAAGTCTCTGGCGCCAGCAGGGAGCTGATCGAAGCGATTGCTGGCGTATCCGCAGTGGCGGTGCTTTTCTGGGTGAGCTTCTGGATCCTGAACAAGGTAGAGACAAAGAAGTGGATCGAGTTCGTGAAAGCAAAGGTCTGGAAGGCCACTGCCACCGGGAGCGTCATGGTATTTGTGATGCTTTCATTCTTCACTGTTTACAGGGAAGGCTTTGAGACTGTCCTCTTTTACCAAGCCATGCTTTCTTTTGCAAAGTACATGGAGTGGTATGTTGCCGCGGGCCTTGTCGCTGGTTTGGCAGTTATCATCGGGGTTGCATTTGTTGTCAGGAAGCTGGGCAGGAAATTGCCGCTGCGCGTGCTGTTTGGACTAACCATGGGAATCGGGGCGTACATGTCAATTGCGTTCATGGGCAACGCCATAAGGGAATTCCAGGAAGTAGGTTACATCAGCACCACGCACATGATAGGCACTATTCCTAGGCTCGACATAAATCTGGCGACAATGACGGGCATACATCCCACATTAGAGACAGTAGTCGCCCAGCTGGCGCTGCTCGCGGTCTACCTCGCAGGATCATTGTACGTTTTGGTCATCCAGCCCCGACGAAACAGGGCAATAGAGTCTGCCAGAAAGTCGCGTGCCGACTTTACAAAGGAAGGAACTGTTGAGGCTCCGGAGCGGAAGCCAAGGGATCTAGAGTAGGCGTCCATATTGCGCAGTACGTGCCAGGGGCACGTTTCTGTACTGACATATTTGCAGCGTCTGTCGTTTTTTATACGATGACGGTACAGCTACACTCAAGCATGAGAACTAATCCTGCCCTGAACGGCGGAGTGCTCGCAATAGCCCTTATCTCGACTCTTGCGTTTGTTGTAAGGATAACAGTGGCATAGGTCAGAATATTCGCCAGCAAGAAATGAGAGCGTCGAGGTTCGACGGCCTCGCTTTGTTCCCGCATCTGCGACCCTTGAAGTACTGTTAAGAACGCTTATAAAAAAGGACAATTCCTATACGTAGGAAGAAAATACTTGGCAAACACCTCTTTCAGGGTGCAGGCTCACAAGTTCAGTCAAGACAACATACAAACAACTCTCGTTTGCAGCAAGTGCGACGAAGTCTTCTCAAAAGAATTCCCACTCGACCTTGAGGGTCAGACAATTGAATTCAAGTGCCCAGTCTGCGGTGCGCCAGGAGAAGCCGACCTTCCTTACAAAAGCGCCGAAGAGCGCGAAGAACTCGAAGAGGACTTTGAAGAAGTCGAGGAAGAAGAGGGCGGCGAAGAGTTCGAGGAAGAATACTGAGTATTATTTTTTGGGAGCGAACTTGGCCATCTGTGCCAATAGCGCGGTGAGCTGGATTTCCGGGTGGGCCCCCGCCGCAAGCCGGTAGTCGTATTCTGCCATGATCCCGGCGAGCTCGTCCGGCTTTTCAATTTTCATGTCGTACAATTCTTGGTTCGCGTACTTCATAAAGTCGGTCTCGGACATGCCGAAGACCTGCGTGAGTTCCAATAGTTTGACCCTTGCATCGGTGAACTTGCCGGCGATCGCAAGCCGCAGCACTTCGCCAACTTTTGATCTTCCGGAAAGACCGAGCCCTGTGGTGACGTTTGCCGTGGACACAGAACCCATTCCCGCGGCCGCCTGCATGACATTGATTGAATGCCGGAGGTCACCGCCGGTTGAATCGTAGATCTGCGCGATTGCTTTTTCGTCGTGTTTCACTTTTTCCTTTTCGCATATCATTTTCAGATGTCCGATCACATCCTCCTTTGGCAGCCTGGTGAACCTGAAAACCACGCATCTGCTCTGGATGGGCTCGATAATCTGCGAAAGGTAGTTGCAGACGATAATGAACCGGGTTGTCGATGCGCTGTCCTCAATGATCCTTCTGAGAGCAGTCTGGGCCTCTGAAGTCATTTCGTCAGCTTCGTCCAGGATTATGATCTTGGGCTTGCCGAATTCCTTGTCGCTGGCAAGCTTTATCGATGCAGCGAACTCTTTGACTCGCTCGCGGACCATCTTGATCCCCCTTTCGTCGCTAGCGTTTAGCGAGAGTGTGTTCTTTCTCCACTCTTCGCCCAGTAATTCCCTTGCGATACAAAGCGCCGCGGTTGTCTTGCCGACGCCAGCAGGTCCGGAGAATAAGAGGTGCGGAAGGTCCGGGCTTTTTATCAAGTTGCTGATGCCCTTGATTATGTCATTTTGGTCTACAACATCCGCAAGCGTCTTTGGCCTGTACTTTTCAGTCCACATAAGACTCGAGATGTCGGTATTATCCCCTTGCAAGACCTTGCTTTGGTTCTTTGCAGGGAGTTATTAAATGATTGATCATGAGTTATCGTCATTGAATCCCGGCGAAAAGCTAGCTTGAAGCTTAACAAAAGCTGTCCTGACAAAAGATATAACTTGAGCCATGCACATACCATCTCCTCACCATGCCGGAAACTGGCCCTCCTGAAACTAGAATCGAAGCGCTGCAGAGTGCATATGGCATAGGCTTCATGTCAGAAGAGGTCAGGGTGTCGTTCAAAAGGGACGTGCACCTGAGCGTCGGCAGCGTTCAGGTAGACGCAAAGGAAGGGGACATGTCTTCGCTTCCGAGGTGGGTCGCAAAAATACTCGTAGAGCATGGCGCCCTGGAAATCCAGGCGTCGGATCTCGCAGGCTATATTTCCAAAGCAATGAACCGTGAGCGTATTGCAAAACCCCACGACCTTTCCGGAATTGATGTCGATTTTTACGTCAGGGTAAATGACTACCTCGAAGGGGTCAAGGAGCGGGAGCGAGAAAATCTGCTGGTCTCGCTGAATACGTTTGTCGCGTCCAGGCTCGAGAAGATTGTCAAGCTGGCCGCAGCGTCTCCACTTTCGCCAGAGCTCGAAGCGCGGCTTTCAGCGGAAGAGCGCGAGCTGTACCTTATAATAAATTCTGCTTCTTCAAGATTTAGAAAGGGAGTGCTGAGAAAGTTTGGCTGAGCAGCAGACTGCTGCGGCCCTTGCAGATCAGCTCGTGGGCTTCCTTAAGGGTTTCAAGGACAGGGAGGGGAACTATAGATATTTTGACAGAATAAACGACATGATGGCCACGAATTCGCTATCGCTGGTCGTCGACTACATAGACCTGGATTCGCATGATCCCTACCTTGCAAAGGAAATTACCCACAAGCCTGACGAGTACCTAGAGTCATTCAGCCAGGCAGCCCTCTCAGTTCTTCAGGAGATCCACCCGGATTACGAGCAGGAAATCAGGGACAAAATCCGCGTACGAATCGGCAACTATACAGTTCAGAAGGGCCTACGAGAGATCAACGCCGACTTGATCGACAAGCTTGTCGGGGTGTCGGGGATGGTCGTCAGGACGTCGGAGGTCAAGCCGCTGGCAAAAAAAATAGGATACAGGTGCGCCAACTGCGGCACAATAACAGGGGCCGAGCTCAAGGGCCTTGCGTTGAAAAAGCCGTCAAAGTGTCCTGCTTGCTCCGAGAAGGAGCTGGAGATGGACCCCGAGTCCAGCATATTTATCGATTTTCAACTTGTAAGGCTGCAGGAGCTGCCGGAGGACCTGCCAGCAGGGCAGTTGCCGCATTACGTAGAAGTTACAGTCATGGGCGACCTTGTCGACCAGTGCCGCCCCGGCGACAGGATAATGCTTACTGGTATCATCAGGATTGAGCAGGAGCAACTCGCGCCGCAGGCCAAGACAAGCCTCTTCAGGCTCAGGATGGAGGGTAATAACATAGAGTACCTTGGCGGACGCGCGGGGAACAAGGACACCAGGTCAACTGATAGGATAGCGATCAGCGCCGAAGACGAGAAACAAATTAGAACCATCGCTGCCAAGCCCGACGCCTACGAAAAGCTAGTCGCCTCATTTGCACCACACATCTACGGCCACTCTGAAATAAAAGAGTCGATCCTGCTCCTGATCGTCGGCTCTGTCACAAAAAAATTGCAGGATGGCTCGACCCGCAGGGGTGACATCAACGTGCTCCTAGTCGGCGACCCCGGTGTCGCGAAAAGCGAACTCTTGAAATTCGCTGCCAAGATCGCGCCAAGGGGCCTCTATACATCGGGCAGGGGTTCTACCGCAGCTGGGCTCACTGCAGCGGTGATTCGCGATAAATCCGGAATAATGATGTTAGAGGCAGGCGCTGTGGTTTTGGGCGATCAAGGTTTAGTCGCGATAGACGAATTTGACAAGTTGAAACCGGAAGACAGATCCGCGTTGCACGAGGTAATGGAACAGCAGACCTGCTCTGTAGCGAAGGGAGGAATTGTTGCGACGCTCAACGCGCGCACGTCGATTCTTTCCGCGGCAAACCCGATGTACGGAAAGTACGACCCTTACAAGAACATCACTGAAAATGTTAACCTTCCGGTTCCGTTGCTTACTAGGTTCGACTTGATCTACATAGTCAGGGACACTCCCGAAAAAGAAAAGGACAGCCTGATAGCCAGCCACATATTGGAAATCCACAAGGACATCGAGCACGCTGCCAAGCCGGCAATCGAGATCGACCTTTTCAGCAAATACCTTGCGTACGCAAAGCAGGTCGAACCAGCGCTCACGCAGGAGGCCGTTGACCTCATTCGAAACTATTACATGGACATGAGAAAGGTCGAATCAGAAGGCATGATCACGGTGACGCCCAGGCAGCTTGAGGGCCTTGTGAGGCTTGCAACCGCGCGTGCTAGGCTTTTGCTCAAGGATCGCGTAGAGGCAGATGATGCATCCAGGGCAATCTACCTCGTCGAACAGATGCTAAGGACTGCCGGGGTGGATGTCAACACGGGCAAGATGGATGTAGGGGTCCTGTACGGAAAGCCACAGAGCGAAACGTCAAAGTCCAAGACATTTATGGATGTGCTCAAAGGACTTTCTGGAAACGACAACAATGAAGTGGAGGAAAAAGTCCTGATCGAGGAGATCCTCAAGACAGGCAAGTTCAGCGACGAAGGCGACGTAAGGAAGTACCTTGAAAGGGCAAAGCGCGAAGGCCTCATTTTCGAAAAGAAGTCCGGCTTTTGGGCAAAGGCATAGCTCGCAAACATAGGATCGCAACTCTAAAAATACCGCGCCGCTTGAGAGACAGCGATGGGCGGGCGAATGGATCCGAGTGTCTTAAAGGACAATTCCATTAACGCCTTATTGGAGACGCTTTGCTACGAATCACTCTTTCCGCCTCAGGAGATGGCAATCAATGCAGGCATTTTAGAGGGCAAGAACATCCTTGTCACTACTCCGACCGCAAGTGGCAAGACCCTGATCGCAATGATGGCCATAGTGAAAACCCTTCAACGCGGTGCCAAAGCAGTTTACCTAACTCCGCTCCGCGCGCTCGCCAGCGAGAAATACGAAGACTTGAAGGTCCTTGAAGGGCTGGAGATCGGGACCAAGAAGCCAAGAGTGGCGCTGGCAACTGGCGACTACGACTCCTCCGGCAGAGAGCTCGAAGGAGCTGACGTGGTGGTTCTGACGAACGAAAAGATGGACACCTTGTTCCGACATGGAGCGCAGTGGCTTGGCGACATCGGTCTTTTCGTGTCTGACGAAGTGCACCTTATTGGCGAGAGGGAGAGGGGACCAACACTTGAAATGATGCTCACCAAGATAAGGCGGCATTACCCGCGTTCGCAGATTGTGGCGCTTTCTGCAACTGTAGCCAATTCGGACGAGATAGCAGGGTGGCTGGGGTGCGAGCTCGTCCAGAGCAGTTGGCGCCCGACTAGACTGGTTGAAGGCGTCTACGAACATGGATCGGCAAGGCTAAGTGACGGATCTCGTGTCAAGATCGAGGTCTCGGGGCAGCCAGGGATGTCAGCAGTCGACCTGGCCATTGATTCGCTGGCCGGCGGCGGTCAGTCCCTGATATTTGCGGAAACACGCAAGCGAGCGTCTTCTCTTGCGGCAAAGGCAGCTGCTCCCGTGCACCAAAGCCTGAACTCGGGAGAAAGAGAGCAGGCTTTGGCTGCCTCGCTCGCTATTTTGGAGCGCGGCGACGACAGCGAATTGACTCAGACGCTTGCCCAGCTCGTAGCAAAGGGCGTAGCATTCCACCACGCCGGCCTTGGGCCGACAAGTAGAGCAATAGTGGAGGATTCCTTCAAGAAAGGAGTGATAAAGTTGCTGGCATCGACCCCGACGCTGGCCGCGGGGGTGAACCTGCCCGCAAGACGGGTGGTAATAGCTAGCATCTTGCGATACGACTCTGACTATGGTGGTAACGTGCCGATCAGCGTGCTTGACTACAAGCAGCTCTGCGGACGTGCCGGCAGACCAAAGTACGACACCTTTGGTGAGGCAATAATGATAGCAGGGGAATCAAGCGTAAACGCAGAGGACCTATACGATCACTACGTGCTTGGCACTCCGGAGCCCTTGCGCTCGCAGCTTGCAAGCGACAGGGCCATAAGGTTTCACCTGATGGCGGCCATTGCGTCAGTTCCCGGGATGAAGAAAAAGGATATCCAGGACTTGTTTTCTTCCACGCTGTTTGCATATCAGCACAGCGGCAGTAATATGGAGTTCAAGCTGGAAACGGCGATGGAATACCTTGAATCTGAGGAACTTGTCAGGACTAAGGGCGACAGATACATCGCCACTGAATTTGGGAAGAGAACTTCCCTGCTGTACATTGATCCTGTAGCCGCTGTAGAATTCAGGGACGCGGTCAGTGGAGCAACCAGCATGGAAGGCACACATACGCTGGGCTTTTTGCACTTGATATCTAACAGCCCCGATTTCTATCCCAAACTTGCCCTGCGAAAAAGGGACTATGAGGAGATAACTCAGTTGATCGCAGACAACAGGGGAGAAATTTTGTACGAGATTAGCGAGTACGACTGTTCCCGTAGCTTGCTGGGTTTGAACGGGTGGCTGCAGGAAAACAGCGACCGAATTCTGGGTGAGAAATTCGGAATAGAACCCGGCGACATGCACCGAATCGTAGAATCTGCCGAGTGGCTTGCCTATTCCTTGTACGAAGTCGCCAAGATCGCGGGCAGGGAGAAACTCTTACCAGAACTTTATAACCTGCGAAAAAGGATACGTTACGGCGTGAAGGAAGAGCTCCTGCCGCTTGTTTCGCTGGAAGGCATAGGCAGGGTTCGCGCACGGGCCCTATACACAGCTGGGCTTACAGAATTATCCATGATTGCGAAAGCTTCCCAAGCTAAGCTCGCTGCCATACCAAAAATTGGACCCGCAGTTGCCCTCAAGCTCAAAGAACAGATGGAGAGGCGAAGGCCGGAGTAACGTCGTCAGATGCTTGATACCGCGACATTTCTGATTTTTGGCGTGATTGTGTCTGCGGTTTCCTTCCTAATCATATTCTTCCTCATGCCGGTCGCAATCAAGTCGCTACTGAAGAAAAATCATGTCGTCCCCGACGCGCACAAGCCTGAAAAGCCCAGCGTACCAAGACCAGCTGGTCCGGTGATAATAACGGGTATAGCGGCTGCTGAAATCGTCCTTTACTTGCTCACGAACGATTCTTCGGTTTTGGCGATCCTTCTGTCAACCGTCGTTGCTTTCGTGGTAGGATACATCGATGATAGGCGAGTGATGCCAGGATGGTTCAAACCAGTTGCTCTTTTGGCAGCAGCGGCCCCGCTAGTCTTTCTCACTGCGCATGGCAACAGCCTCAACCTGGTCTTCGGAAGCGCATTCATCCCGCTCCTTTACGTACCGCTGATTTTCGTGATAATACCAATCACAGGCAACACCGTCAACTCAATCGATGTGTTGAACGGCGTAGCTAGCGGGTTTGTGATCATCGCCCTTATTCCGCTTCTGGCA
>DATEEE010000234.1:0-3035 GCA_035281285.1 Nitrososphaera sp. | reverse complement strand
GGTCGAGGAGCGGACCTCCGGAATTTCCAGGGTTAATTGGCGCGTCGGTTTGAATTACATCTGGTATCGAGAAAGAGCCTGATTCCTGCGCAGGTATTAGCCTGCCGAGCCCGCTAATGATGCCGGAGCTCATGGATCCTGAGAGTCCGAACGGGTTGCCAATGGCAGCCACCTGTTCTCCGACCCGCAGGTTGGACGAGTTGGCGAGTGGCAGCGCGGCCAGTTTGTCAGCTGGTGCGTCCTCCACGTAGAGAACGGCAAGGTCGGTATATGGGTCAGAGCCTATGAGGGTTGCCCTGTAGACAGTCCCGTCAAGAAAGGTAACGTCAATCCTGCCGCCTCCATTTACGACGTGATGATTTGTGATGATGTGGCCGTTGTTGTCGTAGACAAACCCGGATCCTAGACGCGAATCTTGCGCATCGGTCTCCGAGCTGTCCGTGATCTGTACAACAGACTTTTCGGCAAATTCAAAAAGCTCCGGCAGGGACATCTCGCTGTCGGACGCTTCAACCGTGCTCACCCGGCCTACCCTGAACGCGTCGTCGTCTACGCTGTTCCTATCATTCGGATTCGATTGTCCCGGCAGATCCAGATCCACTGGAAGTGAAATTCCGCGGCCAAGACCGAAATCCGTGAATTGTGATATTCCGAACAGGATTGCAACTGCGGCGACTACGATCGAACCGGCAAGGATTGCCTTATTCAATTGCGTACTAAAGTTCACTTTCTCTTATAATAATCCTTACCCAAAATCCTAGCTCCGGAGGTACGGAGCTTCAAGGATTTCCGGCTCTTTCAGGAATTCAGAAAGCTGGTGGTAGTGCTGTAGGAATTCCCTTCCCCTTTCTGTCGTCCTGAAAAATGTTCCATCGCGTGAAACGTCCTGCAGTACAAGCTGCCTGGCAAGCAGCTCATCAAGGTAGAGATGTAGCTGCTCGTAGCTCAAATTAGCCTTGTACATGATGTGGGTTTTCTTCATGCTAGAATTTGTGAGGGCGAGCACGTCTCCCATTATCTCGATTTTTCCTCTGTTACTTTTTCGCTCGGACATATTTCTATATTGGAAAGTTCGAGTAATTTAGGGAGGCTGCGAAACAGTCTGCCTGAAACGGACGTTCCAGCGTGAATTTGGAACTAGTATATGGGGTGCTGGTTTTCGCTCACTGTATAGTTCCGGTCCCTCCACGTTACAGCGCCCTTGTTTGCCGCATCAATCAGGGCCGAGAGGAATCCAAATGACACTATGACTCCGCTGAGGGGCGCGGCAAAGGCGTAAGAAGGGTTTTGGTAGACTCCTCTGGCGCACTGGACTGCCGTGGCGCTGATTATCAGGACAACGGCCACAATCTGGACAATCAGAACCAATGGACCTGTAACGTTTCCGGCAAGGGGTGCTGCGAAAATACTGTAAGGTAATGTCAGGAATGGCACCAGAAGAATAAAGAACACGGCCGTAGTCATCAGCCCTGCTCCGACCTTGTCCTGGTGATAAAGAGGCATCATCAACCGCCGCAAGCCGTGCCAGAGGCTGTTCAGGTCCCTTGCCCAGATCGCGTCGATATGACTCTCTCCCCTCACCATCTTCATTTTATGATTTGCTGCCTTTACTTTGCCTCCGAGCGCGCCGTCTTCAACTAACTCTTGCCTGACGCCCTCGTGCGTTCCTACAGATTCGTACGTCGCTCTCGTGATTACGAAAAAGCTGCCAAAAAAGTACCCCGTCTTGACTTTTGGATCGTTTACCCGCAGCGGAGAAAAGCGGGTGTGAAGGAATGTGGCGAGCGACGGCAGCGTTATTTTTGTCCAGAAGTCGTTGCATACAAGGTGAGGGACGGCAGTCAGCGCGTCGAGCTTCTGTGACAGGAGGTGTTGGACGGCAAGCGACATTGTGTTGGAACCGTGTTCGGTGTCGGCGTCCGTAAAGAGCAAAAGGTCTCCGTCTGCACGGCGATACCCTTGGTAGCATGCCCAGTTCTTGCCCGCCCACCCGTCCGGCTTTGGCGGCGCACTGACGTAGACAACGCGCGGATCTCTAGCGGAATATTCCGCCATTATTTCGCCAGTCCGGTCAGCCGACGAGTCGTTTATCGCAATGATCTGAAAGTTAGAGTAGTCCTGGGCGAGCAGCGTGTCAAGGCACCGCGAGATGTACTTTTCTTCGTTTCTTGCCGGAAGGATTACGCTGACTCGTGGAGTGGAGTGGCCTGCGCGATCGAAATTCTCGAGCCTGGGGGCAAGCCGGAAGGACCTTACCATGAAAGCCAGAAAGTAAACCCAGAGGCCAGCGATCCCTCCAAGGATCACTGCCATGATCGAATTGGCTATGGTAAGGGCAAGCTCCATGATTTCTAGCGTAGCCTGCCCTCGCTATTTATTCCACTGCCTTGGCAATCCTTTCCAGAGCATCATCGGTGCCTTCGCCGATGTGCTTCTTCACCATCCCAGTGAACATGCCGAGAAATCCCGCGAGTTTGATGTCCCACACAACGTCAACCCTAGTTCTGTCGCCGTCCGGTACCAGAGTTATTTTTTTGCTACCTTTCATGGGTCCTTCGGTAATCGTGATGTCGATCGACTTGTCGGGATCGAGCACCACGGTTTGCCTAGTAAGTGAATTCTTGAAAGCTATAGTGACTTCTCTTTCCACGGTATTTCCTGACCTGCTCAAGTTTTTCACGGCCTTTGTTCCATGCCAATAGACTGGCTCGTTATCAATGTCCGAAACTACTTTCCAGACTCTTGACTGGGGAGCGGAAATTTCCCTCGATGCGGTTATTGTCACCATCGCACTTTTGCTGAACAACAGTTCGTGCTATATCTATTGCTGTAACCACCAGATTGTCGCAGTTTTTGAACGAGCCCCACTGAAATGACTAGGTCATGCTCAGGTGTGCTGTTTCGTGCGGCTTTAGCCTGTTCCAGAACAAGCCCATTATGAGCCCCAGAAGGACCCAAAAGACTGTCATGGTTGCGCCGCTGACGATGCGGAATGCCGTTACGAGGTCCATGGGCGCCGCGATTTCGTCGGGGTT
>DATEEE010000233.1:0-22175 GCA_035281285.1 Nitrososphaera sp. | reverse complement strand
ATGTACCGATAGCCGCTCTTTAGTGCCGATTCAATCTCGCTTAGGACCCTTTCCTGCCGCGCCCTCGGATTTGCGAGCGGAAAGTGATCAAGTATTGTGTTTGTCAATTAATTTCACGGATCGAAATCCCGATAACGCCTGACGGACATTCAACAAGCCCGCTTTTTAAGTTTCAGGATTTTTTTCGTACAGCCAGCATCTGACATATCCCGATTCGGTCTTGAACTCTGGCGGATCTTTTTTGCAAGCCTCCATGGCCTGTGGGCAGCGGGGGTAGAACCTGCAGCCGTGGCCCGGTTCAATCAAGCTCGGAGGCGATCCCGGTATGAAGTTGATTTTCTTGTCGGATGAGTGAAGCCGAGGCACGGCCCCAATGAGGGCCCGAGTGTACGGGTGCTTTGGGTTTGCGTAAATTTCGGATGAAGAGCCGATCTCCACTATCTGACCGGCATACATAATTGCAATCACTTCGGCAATCTGGGCCACCAAAGCAAGGTCGTGCGTTATCAGGATGACTGAGATTTTCTTTTCTTGCTGCAGCTTTTTCAAGAGTGCAATGATCTGTGCCTGCACGAGGACGTCCAGGGCAGTTGTAGGCTCGTCTGCAATCAGAATTTCTGGATCCATCAACAGCCCCATGGCGATAACGACCCTCTGTTTCATGCCGCCAGAGAGCTCGTGCGGATATCTCTTGGCCACGGACTCGTCCAGGCCTACTGATTTCAGCGCTTCAGAAACTTTGGAACGCATGTCCCCCTCAAAACCGTGCTGTTTCAGTATTTCCTTCATCTGGCTTTCGACGGTGAATACCGGATCGAGCGCATTCATCGCGCCCTGGAATACCATTGCCATGCGTTTCCACCTAACCTGGCTGTCGAACTTTTTGCCGTCAAGGCCATCAAGTCCCTCACCCGAAAGCGAGACATTCCCGCTCACGATCTTGCCGGGGTACTGCATGGACCTCATGAGCGCAGCGCCAAGAGTACTTTTGCCGCATCCTGACTCCCCAACAATTCCGAGTGACTTTCCCTCCGGGATGTCGAAATTGACAGAATCGACTGCCTTCAGTACGCCCTTTTCGGTAAAGTAGTATGCCTGAAGGCCGGAAACCCGGAGCTTTGACTTTGCTTGATCGCCCATTTACGCGATTAGCATTCAATCCTCTTTCTTATATGAGGATTCTCCTCCTCACAGCTGTTATATAACCCGCGAGTCGTATTATGCAGGTTTATCGCAGTTGAAATCTCCCATTTGCACCTTTGACGCAAAGACTGGAGTTTTGTGCTCTAAATGCGAAGCAAAGCTGCGGGCGGGAGATTTGAGCAAGGACGACGTTGATGCTTCAATTGGGCTGGCAAGGCTGGCAGAGAAGAACCAGGACGTCAACAAATTCACACTCCAAAAGGCGTTTCGAGTTGGAAACGACTTTGTGGTGGTACTTCGCAGCCCTGACGTAAGCGTACTCAGGAGCAACAGCGCGCTCGCCGAAAGAATCGAATCCGACTTTGGCCGGAGGGTCTGGTTCGTAGAATCTGAAGCCTCTGACCGCAGATTTATCGAAGGCTTGTTTCATCCGCTGCGGGTGAGCTCTGTCAACCAGTTCTGGCTCCCTGACGGCTACAAACTAACAAAGGTAATCGCGTCCGGCAACCTTCCACGGTCGAGGGTTGACATCGAGCAGGTCAAGAAAATTGCAAAGGCCGTCAGAAATATCGAGTTGACGGTCGAAGTCGAGCAGAGGTAGTTGCCGCTGGATCAAATCACCCGGACTCATTATTCGAACCAGCTCGGCGAAAATCTGGTAGGCCAGCAAGTCAGGATCGGTGGATGGATAGAAGACGTGAGGGACATTGGCAAGCTCGCGTTCGTGACGGTCAGGGATGCGACCGGGGCCTGCCAGCTGGTTGTGACCGGCGACAACGTCCAGGTTGCTATCCAGACTCCGAGGCAGAGTTCCGTCCTGGTCACCGGCGTGGTTCAAAAGAGCAAGGCAAGAGACTTTCCCGTCGAGATCAAAGTCGCTGATTTCAACGTCCTTACCCGTGCTGTCGTTCCCTTGCCCATCGACCCGACAGGCAGGCTAGAGTCAGCACTTGACAAGCGCCTTGACGCTAGGGCACTAGACCTGCGTAACCCAAAGACTGCGGCCATATTCAGGCTCAGGTCGGCTGGCCTCCGGGTCATCAGGGATACACTCCGGTCAGAGGGATTCATTGAAGTCAACACCCCCAAGATCATCGGCAGCGCCAGCGAGGGTGGCGCGAACCTTTTTGGATTCGACTATTTCAAGAGGAAAGGGTACCTTGCACAGAGTCCCCAGCTGTACAAAGAGCAGCTCACCCTCGGCTTGGATCGCGTGTTTGAGATAGGGCCGTACTTTAGGGCAGAAAACTCGCACACCGTCAGGCATTTGACAGAGTTCACCAGCGTAGACATTGAAGCCGCTTTCGTTGACTACGAAGGCGTCATGGACATTGTAGAGCGCGTCGTGATCAACGTTATCGACGAATTTCAAAAGCATCATCGCTCAGAGCTTGAACTGGCCGGGGGCCCGATAGATTTCGCTGTTTCCAAAATTGAAAGGGTGACGTACGAACAGTGTCTTTCAGAACTCTCAAAGGCCGGGGAACAGCTGCAGTTCGGCGACGACCTTTCCGACGCGGCGCTCCGCAAGCTGGGGGAGATTCACAATGGCTTTTATTTCCTGACAGATTGGCCTCTGAAATTGAAGCCATTTTACATCCACGAAAAGGAGGATAATCCGAAACTTTCAAAGTCTTTTGACCTGCAGTTCGGCTACCTTGAGCTGGTATCTGGCGGAAGGAGGCTCCATGACCCTCAGAAATTACGCCAAAGGCTCACTGAGCAAGGACTGAACCCTGCAAACTTTGAAGAACACCTACAGGCGTTTGAGTGGGGCATGCCTCCCCATTCCGGCTGGGGGCTTGGGTACGACAGGCTGATGATGGTGCTCACCGGCCAGCAGAACGTGCGGGACGTCGTACTTTACCCGCGTGACACCGACAGAATCAGTCCCTGACTGCTAGTTCTAGGCGCCTCGTTCCACCGTCGTTGATGAAAGCGCCAAAATTCTGCTCGGTAGTAGAATAAATCAGCCATGCTACAGGGTTCAGCGCCATGTATTTCGTGTCGGTAGCGGAAGGAGATGCAGGGGCGGGATGGGAGTGGAAGATCCCTATCACTTGCAAGTTCCTCCTCTCTGCCTCCTCGTATGCCCTGAGCAGCTCAGCAGGCGCGATGCTGAACGAGAATGGAGTGCTCTCCGCGTTGGACATCGACATGATTTCCATCACATGTGACCGTTCACCGTCTGAGCGCCCCAGTAGAAAAGCACATGATTCATTTGGCAGAGCCTGCTTTGCTATCGACTCAAGCTGCGAAAGTTGATTTGCAGTCAAACTCAACTGAATGGGTTCCATCTAGTTGACGACTACTCTGCCTGTCATGAATGGGTGGAGCAGGCAATAATAGTCAAATTCGCCGGTCCTGTCTGGCAGATATGAGAATGTCTGGCCGGGGCCCATTATCCCAGAATCAAATATCGCGTCAGGCTTTGGTACATTATTCTCTACGATTCCAGAAGTGACTGTGTGCATCGCGGTATCATCATTCGTCCAGGTGACCATGCTTCCAACAGAAGTCGTTACGACCTTGGGGTCATAGAACAGCGCGTTCGTCGGCACACCTGCCCCGGACACTATTGACACCGAAGTCAAGGTGGCGGCAGTGCCATTGCCCGAAGTTTGGTTTTGACCGGCAGCGGGCGTTTCGCCGGCACTAGGAGTTGACGGAGCGCCTTCAGTAACCGTCAGCATTGCGCTCATGTACGGATGAAGCGTGCAAAAGTATTCGTAGTCTCCTAGCTCAAGACTGGCCGTATTAAGAAGCCAAGTTGCATTCACGTTGATGAGCCCGGAGTCAAAGACCCCTTCATCTGAACTTGTCACGGTGTGAGGGGCGTTGTCTTCGTTAACCCATTCTACTCCTTCTCCTCTGTTTACCGTAAGATGGTCGGGCCCATAGTCAGGGTTACCTTCCGCAGTGGCTCCAGCGAGAATTTTTGCAGGAATTATCACTGCAGGTGGCGGAATGGGAGCAGGCTCTTCTTCATCAACCGGCGCTGGTGGCTTTGGTGCTACCAGCCCAAATGCATAGAATGTGACGCCCGCAACTATGGAACCGGAAATAAAGATCACAGCCAGCGGCTTCAAGTAAGGCACTCCCTTGTAGGATGCAAACGCTAGGACAGCCGCAGGTATGGATATCACCATCATGAGGCCAATGTACGCAAAGATGCTGGGAACCTGAACACTGACAGTAACTGCGGCCGCTACTCCAAAAGTCACTAGGAATCCTAGCGTTATCATTGTCGCCGACTTTGCTCTGCCAGAGCTGGGGAATCCGTCCTTAAAGAGCCCGGAAGCAAGGAAAATCATCCCGATAAACATTGTCAGAAGCGAGACTGCATGCATCCCGTCGATGAAAGTCTTTGCAATTCCGGAAAGAGAAATGCCGACGCCAACTATGCCAATCGAGGTAAGACCAATACCGGGTGTCAGCAGGTCCCAGTCAGTCATTTCTTGTAACAGCCAAGTTGGGCTGTTTCCGCATACTTAATCGTTTCTAGCTTTGGTCTGCGGCGCTTGCAGTGAATTATTCTGCCGCAAGAATTGCTAAGTCCATTGTAATACGCTTTTTGAGTGGCCAAGTATTCAGGTTCTGCGCTTTAACATGCGCGGCATGTCAGAATCTGATGCCACGCGGCTCAGGTTGCTTCAGAGAAATTCCCTCTGCGTATGTTCCTCCTCTGCATGTCCTTGAAGTGTGGACCGCCGATGAAGGCTTTTGAAAAACTATCTTCGGGCGTGATCCCTGTTTCCTTGTCGTAGATTTCAAGCCTAACATGCGCCCCCATTTCTTTGCACCTGTAGCATATCGGACCGTCGTTGCTTGAATAGATCACGTCACCGCACATTGTGCAAGTCTTCATTACATTCTCCTCAATCGCTTGATGGCTCAATTATTGTAGAGTATGTAATACCTTTGAATACTCGATTCGCCTGCCGTAACCATGACTGGGAACGGGAATCGTATCCGCCCAACTGCCTACATGCCTTGGCGGAGAGTCTGTTTCCCTCCGGCGTTCAGACCTGCCATCTGCGTGTGGAATTTATTTGATATCGCCGGTTAAAATCCGAATTACAGACCTTAGCGCTGGCAATGTCCGCCCAGGATCTTTTCGACATCGGCGAGTCCGACACAGTCTGGGACGCCTGGTTAACCACCGTGAGCCTTCTCGACTGCCTCGAGTGTTCTCCCGAATTGAGCAATCATTTCGACTTTGCTGACTCGCGGAACAAAATTGCCAAGATATACTCTGTGGCCGAGTCCCATTCCATCGACAGAGACGATGTCTGCTGCCTCTGCGGCCTCACTGATGCAGAGCATGCAATCCTAAGAAGGAAAATCATGACATTTTTCAGCCTCCAGATCGGCATCCTGAAACATTTTGTCCATTAGAGACTGAACGAATAAATTAAATGCAAGCTGGGTTAAGCGGTTCTGAGGCAAAACTTTCCGTGACCGTCCGGGACTATGTCGAGGTGTCGAAGCCAAGAATCGTGGTGGTTCTTGTCATAACCGCGGTTACTTCTCTCCTTGCGGCTACTCGCTTTGACTCAACCCCTGACGTGGCTTGGGACACGACTGCTTGGAACCTGGGCTTTCTGACACTTGCAGGCGCACTCGCTTCTATGGGTGCGAGCGCGCTCAACCACTACTACGACAGGGACATTGACAAGGTTATGGAGCGGACAGCAAAGAGGCCAATCCCTGCCGGAAGGCTTTCGCCGCGCAGTGTGCTTTTGTACGGGATAGGCATCAGTGTCCTGTCTGTAGCTATTGCGTTCTTTACCCTGGGCCCAGTTGCAACCGGCATGATTGCACTTGGAATATTCTTTTACGTCATAATTTATACGGCGTGGCTGAAGCGCAACAACGCTTCGAACATTGTCATAGGCGGCTTTGCTGGCTCCGCTGCTTCTATGGCCGGCTGGGCCACAACTACAGGCTCGATCGATCTGCTGGGATTCCTGGTGGGGTGGCTCGTGTTCATGTGGACTCCCCCTCACTTCTGGTGTCTGGCAATCAAGGCAAGAGAAGAATATGCCAGCGTCAGAGTCCCCATGCTTCCAGTCCTCATTGGCAACCAAAAGACCGCCAGCTACATTCTTGTCAATACGGCGATCCTTCTTCCATACTCCATCGCCCTCGCATTCTTTGGACTAGGCATGCTCTACGTTGCGGTAGCCGCGGTTTCGGGCTCACTGATGCTGCTGTACCATTACAAACTGACAAAGAACCCGACGCCAGAATTTGCCTGGAAGGCCTACAAGGTGACCGCTCCGTATCTCGTGGTTATTTTCATCGCACTGGCGCTTGACGCACTTTACTATTTCCCGCTTCCCGCGTCGCTCCTGCTCGGGTAGATCAGGGAGATTCTGCGACCAGCTCGATCCTGCGCTTGTCCTTTGTTACCCAAGAGACTCTGACGAGGCCGTAAATTTCCAGGTCGAGCAGGGTCTTGTTGAACTCCGAGTCTGCCATCGTCACGCCTTCCTTGGAAAGCGCGTTTAGGAGGTCGGCGTCAGTCATGTTGCCAGCCTGTCTTACCTTCTCATAAATTAGGTTTCTAATAGGGTACTTCATCACGAGCTCCCTTTGCTGTTGAAATAGACGTCAACTAGGCTCGGAGCTTGGTGTGAAGGACAAACAGATGACAATCGTATTCTTTACTGATTGTCTCCTAAAAAAATATATCATTTTGCGGTCTCGGTTCCCATGCCTCGGAAAACAAATGAAACCACGTCATTGTGCTGCGCGGCAGTACTGACGGTAGAATCTCATATCAGACTATTTCACTGCTGTAGTCATAAAATATGACACTCTAATACATATAGAAAAACAATAGAAATCTCTTCTACCGGCATGCAAGAGAGCTGCACCACGAAACTATTTGACAGGAAGCAGTGTCGCTCCTGTGGGAGCAGGATCACTGTAAAGAAAGTATGCCTGCAGTGCAACGAGCCTACCGCCATCTGGTGCGAATCTTGTCTCAAAATTGAGGACTTTACTCATTTTGGTCATGCCGAGCTAGATCTGTACTAGTGTGCCACTTTGTGTATGAAGCGCATAGCCACCCGGATCTAACGTCGAGTACCTGGGAAACAAATCCGGAATCCTTAAGGCAATGCAGGTGCTGCGGATACAGTGTCGTGGTAAAGAAGTGTCCAAAGTGCCAAGGCAGCGGCCTGAAAGGTTCGGTGTCTGCCTTTAGCGGATGGCCCACAGTACGCTTTGAAGACTGTACTTTCTGTGACGGAAAGGGTTGGCTGCCAGACGACTCCACGACCAATTTGGATTCCTGAATGTGAATAAAATGTGCAACTGTACTCCAAAGGAAGATGAAGCGTGCTATTCCATATCATGTTTTATAGCTCACTTTCCAGATACTGGGGATGATAAATGGAAAGATGGCGGGAATGTTAGTGGCGGCATTTGTAGGTGGCTGTTTTCTTGCATCGCCGGAACTACGCGCCTACGCCAGCACGATAGCCAATGATGTCATTTGTACAGGTTGCGTGGGCACTTCGGATTTGGCAGGAAACGCCGTAACTGCCGGAAAGATCAAGGATAACGAAGTAAAGGCAGCCGAAATTGCTACTGACGCTGTCGGAGCAGCCGAGCTACAAGGAGTGACGAAATTGATGTTTGCCCAATGCATCCTGAACAACGCCGAGCAAAATATGCTTCTGGGCGAAGGGGCCGGCTTTGCCAAGAGTTGTCAGGTCAATGGAGTAGATGGAGACGACACCGCGGTAGCGACAGTGACAGCAGGCGGCTCGTGCATAGGAGTTACGAGAGCAGATGCCCTTACGAACAGCGTATCAGTGTTTATCAGAAACATGTGTATCAGCGACACAATCCCAGAACCCGGAGCGGCGATTGCGATAATAGTATTTGACAAGTAGGCACTCGATCTAGGCTGCAATTGATGTTAGCCTCGTCGGGCGACTCCTAGGCTCACGGTATGGATGACAGGAATCGCAATGGCCACATTTGATGCACACAAAGGGCATTGTTTTGAAGCACTTTCTGCACTCCGTGAGTTGTTCCTTCAACGGAGGGAAAAAGTCATGCATTACGATTGAACTGAACATTAAGAGTATTCAGCTGTTGTGTGTAGCTCCAAACTATGAACAACGTATCATCCCTAATGAGAGGTTCTCAAAGAAAGTCAACAGTCATCTCAAATGGTCTTCGGATATCAGTTTGGGACGAGTGAAGTGCTCTCGCGGGCCGAACCCTCAGTAATGAAACGAATTATTCGCATTGCTGTCAGGACTAGACACGTTTCAAGCGTCCTGCCAGGATACGACTCATAAGCGAAAGGACCTACAACTATCGAATAATCTACGGGGCGTAATCAGCCGTAAAATGTCTTGTCAAGTGGTTTGGGCATTGCATATGTCATGTTCTTTTTTACCGCATCGTACCAGTCCTCAACGTCCTTCGTGACGGATGGCCTGACCAGCCGTACTGCCTTGGCAAAGTCTGAATTGGAGACTATCCCCGACCTGTTCTGCATCGCGTTTACCGCGGCCTCCCTGCAGAGCGATACCAGATCCGCCCCGCTAAAGTTCTTTGTAGTCATGGCAATCCCTTCAAGATTAATGTCCGATGCCAGAGGCATTGGCTGAGTGATTATTCTCAGTATTTCCAACCTGCCCTTTTCGTCAGGCGGTCCGACGTAGACTATTAGGTCAAGCCTTCCAGGCCGCAAAACTGAGGTGTCTATCAAGTCCGGCCGATTTGTAATACCAATGACTACTACACCTGCGCTGCCTGCGTCGTCCATTTCTGTAAGCATCTGGCTCAGAACCCTTTCGTTTCCGGACATGTCATCGTCATGGCCGCGCGGCCTGGCCAGCGAGTCGAGCTCATCAAATACGACGATGCAAGGTGAGGAAGATTTCGCCTTTCTGAAAATTTCGCGTATTGCTTTTTCGGATTCTCCCACCCATTTTGAGAGGACTTCTGGCCCCCTTACAACCACAATATTGGCACTGCTTTCAGTGGCAAGCGCCTTGGCCAGCAGCGTCTTGCCGGTCCCTGGCGGACCGTAAAGGAGTGCTCCGCGTGGAGGCCTAATTCCCATTTTGGCGAATTTTTCAGGCTCTCTAATTGCGGTGATGAGGTTGTCGTGCAACGTGCGTTTGGCCTCATACAACCCACCAACGTCATTCCATTTCACCCTAGCGACTTCGACATAGAACTCGCGCATGGCCGTAGGGATTATCTCTTTCATTCCTTCCTTGAAGTCGCGAGTAGTTATCACCATCGTTTCGAGCATCTCGGGCGAAATCTTGTCGCCTTCCAAGTCGATTTCAGGCAGGTACCTTCTCAGCGCCTTCATGGCCGCCTCGCGGCAGAGCGCTTTGATGTCTGCCCCAGTGTAGCCGTGGAGCTCTGAAGCAAGCTCTGAAAGCCTGATATCTTCGGCTAGCGGCATTCCACGGGTGTGAATCTGAAGAATTTCGAGCCTTCCCTCCCCGTTAGGGACTCCGATCTCTATCTCCCTGTCAAACCTCCCTGGCCTTCGAAGTGCTGGGTCAAGGCTCTCCGGGCGATTGGTAGCCCCAAGGACAATGACCTGCCCGCGCTCTGACATTCCGTCCATAAGAGCAAGGAGCTGGGCTACGACACGCTTTTCCACGTCCCCGAAAGCCTCCTCCCTCTTTGGCGCTATTGCGTCTATCTCGTCGATGAATATTATGGAAGGGGACGAATCCCTGGCCTCCTTGAAGATGTCCCTCAGGCGCGCCTCGGTTTCGCCGTAGTACTTGTTCATTATTTCAGGCCCGTTGATTATGAAAAAATTGGCTTCTGATTCTGATGCAAGGGCCTTTGCAATCAATGTCTTGCCGCAACCAGGGGAGCCGTACATCAGTATCCCGCTGTGTGGTTCGATTCCCAGCCTCGCAAAGACTTCAGGGTGCCGCATCGGAAGCTCGACTATTTCACGAAGGCGCTTTATCTGGTCCTTCATGCCGCCAATCTCCTCGTATGTGACTCTGGGCTTCCTGTCAGAGGTAGTCTCTGCCATTATCGAAAGCCGTGTACTTCGCTCAATTCGCGCTATCGCCTTCGGCGCAACTTTTTCAATCTTGAAGTCCATCTGATTGCCCAGTATGACCACAGAGATCTCGTCGCCCTCGTTCACTGGGAAGCCCCTGAGCCTGTTTTTTACAAAGTCGCAGAATTCCTTGTCGATGGTGATGTTGCTATCGCCCAGCGGCATGAGAGTTACACTTTTTGCCTGCTTGCAATCAATCTTGCTGAGGCCAAGGAGGTCGTTTAGACCCACACCGGCATTCTTTCTTGTCTGACCATCGATCCGTATAATGTCCGTTTCCTTTTCTTCCTCGTCTGCCGGCCATGCAGTAACGGCGGTGTTCCTCTTTCCTGCCAGCTCTATAACTTCTCCAGCCTGGATTCCGAGAGATTCCATATAGCGAGGATCAATTCTTGCCCTTCGCTTGCCAACGTCACGGTGCTTTGCCTCGGCTACTCGGAGCTGTATGGGGGTAGATTCGTCGCTCCCCGAGCGCGCCTTTTTCATTTCCGGCAAGCCTCCGACATGACGATAATCTTTACTTCATCTTGACTGACTGTCGGCTGATATTCATCACTTCGATTTCGCCGACCCCATTGATCCCGCGGATCGATTCTTCCAGCTTGTCCATCTGGCCTTCGGCGTCTTCAAGCAAGAAGTCACCCACGATCGCTTTCAGGCCGAATGCAATTGGCTCCATCGCATGGCCTTTCATTTCCATGCCTTGTGGCATCGAACCTTTTATCGATTCAATGACATTTTCTAGGTTCGATTCGGCTTCAGCGGGGAGAATTCTAATCCTTGCGACTAGCCGCGCCATTTCTATGGTCCCTCAAATCCGCAGCCTACACACTTGTATGGCCGGGCGAACTCGCGACAGCTCTCGCATCTCCAGAGAAGGACGTAGCCGCAGTTGGGGCAATAGTACTTTACACATTCATCATTCGGCATAATAGGCCTGCTGCATGATGAACAGACCGGCAATTGCAATGGTTTGGACATACACGCTTTCTGTCAGAGTAACCGAATTTATAGTTTATCCATGAGCAGAGTATGCGAATTCTTGATTTTGAATTGCGATGATATCTGCGGTTCTCGTGCTGGTTCCGCAAAGTCCAGATCTATCTGCCATGGCGCAGGCATTCGTCGGATTGCGCAATCGCTGCACCTAAAGGGTTTGCGTAACTCTGCTACAATTCAATTAGCCGTCTAATTTCGTTTCCAAGAACCGCCTTTACCATCTTGACGGCTGACTTTGCACCAAGAATTTTTCCAATGGCAGCTGAGTGAAAGTCAAAGTCACCGGTCGCAGATGCTTCCTCTATCTTGTCACGAGGTATCGCAGAAAACAACTCATCAATTGCCTTGTTGTCGAGTCGCTCAAGCAGCCTGCGTGCGAGAAGCATCTTGTCAAACTCTGACTTGAACCTTGACTCCCAGTTTTTCTGGTAGGTCGCGAGCAATGAATCGTCTCCAGTCGTCATTGCCCTAACAATCGCTCTGCCGGCGAGCAAACCGCCCATACCACAGGTGAAGATGCCTCCGGCTGTGGTGGGCTTGCTCTGGCCTGCGGCGTCACCCACTATAATCGAACCATCGCCAAGAAAGTCATCAAGCGGGCCGTCCACCCAAATCGGAGCAAACACCTTGCGAACCACCGAATGTCGTCCTCCCTTTGATGCAATGTAGGCGCTCAGTGTGTTCGCAGCGTTGATGCCCTTTCCTGCAACTCCCACTTTGCCCATCCCCTGCCCTGTCGGAATAATCCATGCGAAAAAACCCGGAAATAGCTTGCTGTCAAACGACACCTCGATAGTGTCTGATTCGATCCAAGGGGCATAGACCTCATACTGGGCAGATTGCAAAACTCCCTCTCTGTTCCGAGAAATCAGCGAGGCAACTCCCCTCGCATCTACATAATACCTGCACCAGACCTCGTCTTCGGAGGTCTTTATCGCGAATCCACCTTCTGCCCTGCTTGCAGATCGCATGGAACACCGGACCCTAATCTCAGCCCCTTTTCCCTGGGCCTGAAATGCAATCTGCTTGTCAAGTGCGCGCCGATCCAGTACCATCACTTTCTGCTTTTCAGCTCCTATCTCAAAACGGCTTGCCGGCGAAAGAATTCTTGCTCTTTTTATTCTCTGGTTCTCGATAGCAGCGTGGTCAGGAACTATTCCCAAGTCTGCAATCCCCGAAATACTCACGAGGCCGCCGCAATGCTCCGGCGTGCCTATTTCGGCGTCCTCTTCGAGCACGGCGACCGTCGCGCCTCCTGCCGCGGCCTCCCTTGCAGCCAACAGCCCAGAAACACTTCCTCCGGCGATCACGACATCGTACTTTTGCAACTCTGAAAAGACCAGCAATGTATTTTTCAATGTCTTAATTAAACTATGTCAAGCGTGGAATTCAAACAGGTCATAGTTGTGAGGCGCGACCTTGGAATGGGTACGGGCAAGCTCGCGGCGCAGGTGGCGCATGCTGCGGTGATGGGGGCAGAAAAAACGAAACATTCCCGGCGGGAATGGTTCGATGAATGGTACACCATGGGGCAGGCAAAAGTGGTCGTCAAGGTGCAGAGCATGGATGAGCTCGTCGAAGTCCGCAAGAAGGCAGAATCGATGCACCTCCCGGTGGTGCAGGTTCATGACAGTGGCCTCACTCAAATTCCTCCAGGGACGTCTACATGCATAGGAATAGGCCCAGCCCCATCGGATCTGATCGACAAGGTCACGAGCGGGCTGAAATTGCTCTAGTGCCGAGCCACGATCAGGATACCTGCGATTATTATCGCGGTGGCGATTCCTTGAAGTAGTGTAATAGATTCTCCAAGAACGAGCGCAGCAACGACAATGCCAAACACTGGTGTCAGCGAAAAAATCGACATGGTTTTCACAGTGCCAACCCTTTTCATCCCTTGCAGGAAGAGGAGCAGCGCCCCGCCAAATCCCGACACTGACATTCCGATTATTAAGAGCCACAGGTCGGGCTGAATGGCAGCAAGTGAGGACGATTTCCCGAGCGCAAGAGCAATTCCAAAAAGTATTAGACCGCCGAGTAACGACTTTATCATTGCTATCTTTGCGGGGTGCACCCTAACGGTGAGTCTGCGGCTCAGATTGTTGTCGACGGCCCAGAGGAACATCGATCCGAGTATCATCATGTTGCCCGCGTTAAGCTCCAGGACGGTTTCAGAAAAATCCAGACCGGTGGTTGCGATGAACAGGCCTACGATGACTAGTGCAACGGCTGCTACTCCTACCGCTCCCTTTGGCTTTTCGCCGAAAAACAATGCGGAAAGGATTATTGTGAAAATGACTTCGCCGTTTGTAAGGATCGAAGCATCAGAGGCGTCTGTCTGCTGCAGTCCGTAGAGGAGGAGAGCAGGCGCTGCGACTGCCCCCAGCAGTGTGATGGCTAACAGATAGAGGTATTCGTGTTTGCTCGCAAGTCTGAACGAAGCCCTAGCAAAGGGTATCAGGGCAAGGCCGGAGATCGTGTAAACGATTGCCGAAAGCGCGAGCGGGTCGACGCTTGCAAGCGGGATTTTTGCCACCGTGAACACCGACCCGAAAAGCACTGCTGCAAACAGCACGGAAAGATATCCGATGATTGCGTCCCTTTTCTGCAAAGTATCTGATTTGGAGTCCAGTCATGATATCTGGATCCGTCTTCATATTTCTGTTTATGCTGACTTTGTCGACGGAATTCTGTTTGCCGACAAGAGATATATGCTGGAAAAGATCGTTTTCTTGTAATTGCCTTCCAGACGTAATGAGAAAAAGGCTGCGAATAGGCGAACCTCTTCTACCAAAAAAATCATCGCCTATGCTCTGATAGGCATCGTGGCTTTGGGGGCAGTATCAGTAGTTGCTTTTTCGCCCCGTCCTGCACCCGTGAACCCCGAAGAGGAATCCAGAAGATTGGCATTCGCTCAGTTCCAGGAGCGATTCTGCGGGTCAGGGGAAGCAGGCTCTACAAGTTTTGTGACCGAATTGGAACTGCCAGGAAAGTGCGAGATGCCGCTTGCGATAGAGTATGTTGGCGGCGAAGTCTGGTACGTTTCGACAAAGAACGGCACGCTGACAAGTTACAACGCCAATGAAGGTCGATTCGGTGAGTCGTATCAAGCGCCATCGTGGCCGACTCGAAGCAGCCCTACAACGTTTTCTATGTCTTGGTCTGCCAAGTCTGACGACAACGGCAACATCTGGTTCACTGATGAAAGGCAGAGGGCGCTCTGGAGGTTTGATACTGAAAATAATGTATTTTCAATGTTCCCAGTTTCCGCGAGGCTTCCCGCAGCAATTGATTTCGATTCACAAGGCAATTTATATTTCGCAGGAGTTCAGTCCACTTCTATTTTCATAGGTGATACCTCGTCCATGCGCGACGGGACATCAAACGGCATCAGGGAGGTGCCGCTGCCACTTGATGGATTTGCGGGAATAGACGCCAACCTTGTTTCGACCGGGTCTCTGACCGTTGACAGGGAAAAGAATGTGGTGTGGGTCTCGCTTCTAGCCTTCCAGCAGAAGGGCCAGATTTTCAAATACGACATAGGTACGGACACGGTGACAAAGACAGTAGACCTCCCCGCAGACTTGAATTCGCCGGTGGGAATAGCCCTTGACACGGCCGGAGATCTCTGGGTGACTGACCACGGCACAAACATCTTTTTCAAGTATGATCCAGACACCGAAGAAATCACAAAGTTTTCCACTTCTATCGCTTCGTCCCGGATTTACGCGGGTCAGGACCAGCAGAACGCTTACACCCTGCCGTACTGGATCGAGCGCAGCCCAGACACACCCCTGCTATGGTTCAACCAGCATACTGGAAACAAGATTTCAAGCCTTGACACCGAAAACCTTGTCCTAACCGAATACTGGGTACCCTCGCAGAACGAGAACTGGGCTCTTTGCCCGCCGGAAGGAACAGGGAGTTGCGGGCTCTCGAATGCACTTCAAATCACTTCTGGCCCAGAAGGCAAGCTCTGGTTCTCCGAGTGGTCGGAAAATAAAATAGGATTCGTCGATGGTTCTAAGCAGACTCCGGTCGCCATTTCACTAGCTCAGGACTCGCTGACCGTTGGTAGAGGTCAGAGCGCTGAGATACGAGTGTCAGTTGATGCATCTGATAACTTTGATGGCAGGATGATTGCATCGAGCACGCTGACACCTAACGGCCGCTTTGGCAATTCTTCTGGCATCTTTAGCGAGTCAGCTGTGTCGATCCCTGCTGGCAGTTCGAAACAGATCTCGTTTACCTTTTCTGCGGCAGGCGATATCGAGCCCGGCAAGTATGTCATAATGTTAGGCGCGGAAAACGGCGACGTGACGGTGCTCAAAGCAGTGATGGTCAACATCGTCTAGGCGAATAAATGAGAATTCGGCCAAGCTAGAGAAACACAACCGTAAAGATCTAGATTCCCGAAAGGACAAATACACCGGGCATCGTGTCGCCCGCTAAGAACCTGAGAGTCGCACCGCCTCCAGTTGAAACATGGCTGACCTCGTTTTCGGCGACACCGGCCTTCTTCATAGCCTCGAGGGTATCTCCACCACCGATGAGTGTTTTTGAGCCCCTCCAGAACGCCAGAGCAACGGACTTTGCTATGTTAATCGTGCCATTTGAAAACGCCCTGATTTCGAACATGCCCATCGGCCCGTTCCAGAAAACGGTCCCGCCGCCCTTACCCCCGACCTCGGCAGAAAAACGTTCGATAGTTTCATTGCCAATGTCAAAGCCGGACATTCCGTCCGGGATATCGCCCTTTACCATCATTACCGAGGTGTCGCTGGGCGACTTTGCCGCAACGTGATCTGTAGGTAGCATGATTTTGTCTCCAAATGTATCCAGCGCTTTTGAGACCCAAGCAAGTCGCTCTTCATCTATAAGAGAATTTCCAGTCTTTACGCCCTGGGCCTTCAGGAAGGTGTACGCAGCTGCGCCACCGATGATAACCCGATCTGCTTTCGGGAGCAGATGCTCAAGGGCCCCGATCTTGTCCTTGATTTTGACACCGCCCACAATGATCGTAAATGGCTTGGCAGGGTTTTCTTTTATCATTGAAAGGTACGCGATCTCTTTGCTCAGATTAAATCCAGCAAGCTTTGTGTCGAACTGCGTTGCTGCGCCATACGTAGAAGAATGTTTTCTGTGGGATGTGCTGAACGCGTCATTCACGTAAATGTCAGCAAGGGAGGCCAGCTGCTTGCTGAACTCTGGATCGTTTAATTCCTCCTCCTTGTGGTAGCGCAGGTTTTCGAGCAGGATGATGTCGCCTTCGTTCATTTCGGAAATCTGGCTCTCCACCGAAGGTCCGACGCATTCGTCGGCGAACCTGATGGTCGCCCTAGATTTTCCTACTATTTCGTAGAGCCGCTTGGCTACCGGAGCAAGCGAATATTTCGGCTCGTTCCCTTCGGGCCGGCCTAGGTGGGATATCAGTATGACCTTTGCCCCTCTACTCGCGAGATATTCAATCGTTGGCAGTGTCATGCGAATTCTGTAGTCTTCGCCGACTGTGCCATTGTTCACGCTGACATTGAAATCAACCCTGACCAGAACTCTCTTTCCCTTGTATCTCGAATCCTCTAGGTCGGAGAGCGTCTTTAACCTCAAACGGTTTGCATAAAAAAAGGAGGGCTTATTATGTTTATTACAAATCACTGGGCCAATATTCGAAGGATCGTCCGCGAGGTCTCTCATGAGGAAGATTAATAAAATAATAGAGAAGCTTCGAAATCGTGAGCAGCAATTTTGTCCCAAAGAAGGTGTTTGGCAAGTTCATGCATATATCAGACCAGCCCCTCAAACGACCCAGCGGCAAGCCGCTCGTATTCTTTATGGGTGCAGGTTTTTGTCCCTTTTGCGCCGCAGAACGCTGGGCCGTTGTTGAGGCATTGGGAAAGTTCGGTACTTGGGAAGGTCTAGTAGAAGACAAGAGTGCTGATCACGACGAGAAATATCTCAACGTGCCAACCCTGAATTTTGCCCGTGCAAAATACATCAGCGACTATGTAGAGTTCGTAGGGCGTGAAACCGCTGACAGGAACTTTGAGCCGCTACAGGAACTCGACGACAAGGATTACGAGATCCTTGATACGTTCGACCCGGATCAGATAATTCCATTCCTGCTGATAGACGGGCAATTCATGCAGGTAGGCTCTGGCTATTCGCCACAGCTAATAGCTGGAATGGATCACCCAAAAGTGCGATCCGAATTGGCTAACCCTAATTCGGAAATCGGCAAGGCGATGAGGGGCGAAATCGACAACATTGTTGCACTCGTGTGCAAGAGCACGGGCGGAAAGACGCCGTTGTGCAACAGCGAAAGCATCAAGACCCTGACGAACAAAATCTAGTCATCGGCGACGACTTCAGGCTCTTTGAGTCTGGTGACCCTGACTGTTGTCGGACATCCAACTTTGCTGGAGGCAACTTTGAAACCATCCTTTGCCAAACCAAGATTTGCCGCGGTTACATATGCTTCAAAGAGGACCTGGCCTGGCTTTACCCTTGCTGCAAGGCCGGTTGCCTTCCCAAAGGCCCTCCTCATCCCCTCTTGGAGACGGTCAGCGCCTGCAGTTGCGATCATTTTGTTTTCTCGCAGGATTACGTGCGGGTAAACCCTCAAAACCGAGAAAAAGCTCATTTCGCCCACAGTGGCCATCCTCTTGTTCGCAGCCAGCCTCGCCGCTTCGAGGGAATTGTGGCGTATTTGGATTTTTTCAGTAGCCACGAGCTCGAGCTTGTAATCATAGTTCGTGCCAGCCTGGCCTGAAGAAAACCTTGCTATCTTTATCTGCGGCTTGCCCGCAATGTACTCTCTCCGGACATACGGCATCCCGCGTGTTTCACGATAATTAACTCCTTTCATCTTGGTACACTAATGTTGAATGCTTAAATTTGGAAGTTTGCTGTGATTTAATCGTTATGTCATCAGCCCCGCCGGCAGAACCGATCCCAAATGCTTCGACAGAGGAAGGGATTTCGGTAGTCGAAGCAAGACTTTCTGGCGGCAGGGCGCTAGTCGAGCAGGTCAGGTATCAGGACGAACTGCGCACAAAAGGCTTTGGTGAAAAAGAAGATTCATCATACATTCTCAAGCCGTATGAAATTCTGTATCTGCTTCACACAAAGCGCTTGCTCCTTGCTGGGCAGAAGGACCTAACGTTTGACGATCTATTCCATCTGATGGCCAAGCACGACAGCCAAATCATGACAAAATTCCTAGTATATCGCGACCTTAGGAGCAAGGGGTATGTCGCAAAGGAGGGTTTTGGGTTTGGCAATGACTTTCGAGTTTACGAGCGCGGCGAATACGAAAAAAAGCCGGCCAAGTACGTTGTTTTTAGCATCAACGAGGGCGCGAACATCACGGCAAGAAGTTTCTGCAAGGCCGTGGAACAAATCGAGAAGATGGGAAAGGAGGCCGTGATCGCGGTAATTGAGCGCAGAGGCGAGGTTATTTACTACAAGGCGTCCAAGATGGGATTTCTTGAGAACAGGCATCGGCTTGAAAACAAAGGATAAATGCATCGAACATCAATCCGATACTCGTGCCTTACAAGGAAATCTATTGCTCTGATTGCAAGGTTGTTCTTGCAAGGTACTCTACAAAGTACTTTACCGATTCGGATGTTAATGAGCTGATGAGGCTGCACTATTCGGCTCACATCAAGGACGGCCACGCGATGGAAACTCGGCTGGCAGACTGACTCTGTAAACGATTTATAATCCTCCCAGCCTGTATCACACATGCAAGAGTCGGGCCTATCAGATCGAATTATCAAGCTGGACAAGAACATCCGCTTTGTGGGAATTGTAAACGGCAGGGGAGAAGTGATCGCAGGCGGCTTTCAGCACGGCATACACCCGCTGCTTGATGGCACTGACGAGCAGCAAATGTATGTGCAGGCTCTTTCGAACATGACTACACTGCAAGGGTTCAGCGACAGACTGGGCAAGGTCCGCTACAGCATAACCGAGCACGAAAAGGTAATCCTACTGACAGTTCCACTCCGAGATGGGATTCTCTGCATTTCGGCGTCATCGCGTGTCGATCCCATCAAGCTTCGGGATAAGGTGCTAAAGGCCCTGAGAAGCGGCTCAAAGCCCGCTCGGGCAGCAGGAAAGTCGAAAGCAAAAAGTTAAATGGACTCGGCGACAGCTCAAGTCTGTAGAATCATTGGCGAAGCGGTTCTGCGAAAGTTGTTTTTATCGTGGCGAGGAGTCCGAGTTCATGGAAGCCGCTGATTTCTGCATGGACTGCATGGGCGTTCACTCCGCATGCCCGAAATGCAAGGCAGGATTCCACAGCGTGCACGTGATCGAATAAGGATTATTTATCCTTGTGTTCAAGAACTCTTGTCGGCTTCAGGATGATGACGAAGTGAACAGTCCACCAATTTACTGCGTCGCGCAGGAAAGATGAAGAGTACTACCGGACTCCCGAATCCTTAGGCCACGGCAATTAATAGGGGAGGTTAAACATCCTTCTGGGCCCATAAGATCAAGATCAGCTTTCAGTGCCTCAATCAATTCAATAAAGGATGCTCCGGCCGGGATTTGAACCCGGGATCACTGCCTTGAGAGGGCAGTATGCTTAACCGGACTACACCACCGGAGCCTGCGTGAGTTGCTAAACGCACTTCATAAAAACCTAACTTGGATGGCAATTTCGACTGATTTCCTATTGGACTAGCACAAAAATTTTTATCAGCTAGACGCTGAATCATGGTTGCAGTCAACAGGAATGGGAATACCGGAGAAAATCAAAGAGATTCAGGACCAGATCCACAAGACCCAGATCAACAAGGCGACTGAATTCCACATTGGTCTCCTGAAGGCAAAGATCGCCCGGCTGAAGAGGGAGATGGAGGATAATATCCACGGAAAGACGATGTCCGGCGGAGGCGACAATGCTGGCTTTGACGTCCGCAAGTCAGGAGATGCAACCGTCGTATTGATAGGGCTTCCAAGTGTTGGCAAGTCAACACTACTGAACCGGATTACCAACGCAAAGTCCCGCGTCGCATCGTACCAGTTCACAACACTTACGGCCGTTCCCGGAATGCTACATCATAGAGGTGCTAAAATTCAGGTGCTTGATTTGCCCGGTATCATCGAAGGGGCATCTGCAGGAAAGGGCTTTGGCAAGCGGGTCCTGTCAGTCGCCAGGAATTCTGACCTGGTGCTTGTAATACTGGACGTTTTCCAGCCTCACCATCTTTCCGTGCTAAAAAAAGAACTCGCAGAAGCAGGGATAAAACTGGACGAGCGCCCTCCCAACGTTGTCATTGAAAAGACATCGATAGGGGGACTTGCCGTCAGCGCCCAGGTTCCGCTGAAAATATCGGAGAGGCTGATAAAGGAAATAGTGAGAATGAACGGGATTCACAACGGAAGGATAATCATTCGGGAGCCTAATCTCACCGACGACCAACTGATCGATGTCCTTAGCGGCAACCGGGTCTATTGCCACTCGCTCACCGTCCTCAACAAGATAGACCTGGTCAACAAGGGGTTTATTCAGGAGGTTCAGGCAAAGATTGGAAACAACTTTGTGCCCATCTCGGCAGACGCTGGAGTAAACATCGATGCGCTAAAGGAAGCAATCTACCAAAAACTCGACTTCATGAGAATATACATGCGCCCAAAGGGCGGCGAAACCGACTTTGTAGAGCCAATGATCATGAAGAGCGGTTCTACCGTGCAGGATGTCTGCAACAAGATTCATCGCAATATGGCAAAGCACTTCCGGTATGGCCTCGTTTGGGGCAGTAGCGCCAAGTTTGACGGCCAAAAAGTTGGCCTCGATCACGAACTTGAGGATGAGGACGTGCTCACCATAGTAAAAGTTGCTGGCGCGGTCTAGTGCTTCCCTCTCGGGGAATTAGATTGCTGCCAATTCTACGTATGCGCAGCCATGCTTAGAATTGCTTCACGAAACGTGGATGGAGCCCCTCATCTCTGGATGGTACGAGCAATAGTATTCGTACGTCCCAGGCTTGTAACCAAGGATTGCCGCGTTAAAGTGCTGGTTCGGACGAAGGGGGGCCGTGTTGACATTCAGGATTCCGCCTGACTTGTCTTCTATTATGAGGTCATGCGTCACGACGTCTTGGTTCTGAATGACTAGTTTGATCGGAACGTTCACCTCAGCTGAAAGGTTCGGGTTGGTCCCGTTAAAAGCCCCGTTCTCTGCAACCAATGTAATCCCTTCGACCGTGATGGGTGCGACGGGCTCTGCGGATTCTATGAGATTTCCAACACCCCACAGTGCTCCCACTATGACAAAACTTATCGCCACGATGGCGATGATGTTGTTTCTCACTACATTTCGAATCCCGCATTTCCCCTAAATGCCTTTGGAATGAACATAATTATTAGGGCAAGTGGAGTCAATACTTGCGACGTGTCATACTATGAGCGACTTGCCGCAACACGTTTCAGACAGTACAAGTGGGCTCGGCGCAAGGCTGAACTTGGCAACTCAGCTATCGCCATAATTCTTCAACTGATGCAGCACGCGGGGCCTTTGCTGCTCCAAACAGGAATTGCAAAGCGCATGAATATTGAGAAAGTTCGTGTGGAATAGGAGTTTAATAAAAAAGATAGGTCACTGCGTACATGCGTCAGAACGCAGCGTTTCTAGCTTGTCGGGGTTTCTGTTGAAGCAGGCGCCGAGCCGTTTACCAGCTCTGCTGTAGCGAATCTTGGGCCGATCTGGCTTATCTTGATTTTCGCGTTCTGACCTACCTTGCCGTCCTTTACAAAGATTACAAATCCTTGTATCCTTGCAATACCGTCTCCCTTTCGGCTGATTTCCGTTATCTGTACGTCGTATTCCTTTCCAGTCTCAACAGGCTTTGGGCCAAAGTTGTCTCTTCTTCCGTAACTCATACGTGAGCTGCAATGTTGCCCAATCCCTATATAAACTAAATTTTTGTCGATATTTTCACTGGATTAA